>NZ_DBLXSO010000006.1:0-88353 GCF_057878315.1 Jutongia sp.
TCAAAGTCATTGTTCATGTCTGACATTAGCTTGAACCTCCTTAATAATATTATTTGGGGTTGATGCCCCGGCAGTAATACCCACGCTACGAAAAGATTGAAATAGTTCCAAATTCAGGTCGTCAAGTGTCTGTATAAAATATGTGTTCGGACACTCTTTGCTGCAGATTTCATACAGTTTCTGGGTGTTCGAGCTGTGTTTTCCACCTATCACCAACATCGCGTCGGATTGCCTTGCAATAGTACCTGCTTCAGTCTGACGCTCTTCGGTAGCGTTGCAAATTGTATTCATAACAAGTATATCATAACTCTTTTTTTCAAAAATAGCAACCATATCTTTAAATTTCTTGTAATTAAAAGTCGTTTGTGATACAATACACAGCTTTTTTTGTGGATCAGGACGAAAACTTTCCGCCTCATCGACCGTCTCGAGAACTGCCGCGCTGTCCTCGCACCATCCGTTGATGCCCTCCACTTCCGGGTGTGTCCTGCTGCCGATAATGACAATCCGGTATCCTTCCCGGTACTTTTCCTGCACAATGCGGTGTATCTTGCTGACGAATGGACAGGTCGCATCTACGATCTTAATATCATACTTCTCCAACTGCCGGATAACCTTTTCGGATACCCCGTGGGAACGGATGACCACCGTTCCTTCTTTTATATCGGCAAGTTCCTCGAGAGAATGAATCACTCTGACTCCCTTGTCTGCCAGCTCCTGTACCACCTGCTCGTTATGAATGATCGGTCCTAAGGTAAATACCTGCTCACCCTTTTCGATCTCCTGATATACGGTATCAATGGCGCGTTTGACACCAAAGCAGAATCCCGCGCTTTTTGCCACTGTGACTTCCATCGTATTTCCTCCCCGGTTCTTTGCTTCAGACTGTCTTCTCCTGATAGATGCGGATGATCTCGTCAACCACTTGATCGATCGTCATGTCAGAGGAATCCACCAATACAGCGTCCTCTGCCTGACGAAGCGGTGCCACCTCACGGTTCATATCCTGCTCATCCCTCGCAATGATATCCCTCTCGATCTCCTTGATATCGCAGTCAACGCCGCGCTCTGTCTGCTCCTTATATCTTCTTCTTGCGCGCTCCGCTGCACTTGCCGTCAGATAGATCTTGACATCGGCATTCGGAAGGACACAGGTTCCGATATCCCTTCCGTCCATAATGACATTTTCCTTCTCTGCCAGTCCGCGCTGCAGACTCAGAAGCTTCTCACGGACAACCGGATACTTTGATGTGTCAGAAGTCATCATGCTGACCTGTTCGGTACGGATCAGACCATTGACATTCTCCCCGTTTAAGATCACCTGCTGCTCCCCATCCTGATAAACGATAGAAACATCAATATCCGGGCAGGCCGCCGCAATCTTTTCCTCGTCCTGTGCCGCAATATCATGGCGGATAAAATAAAGTGCCATGGAACGGTACATTGCTCCGGTATCTACATAGATAAATGATAATTTTTCTGCCACTTTTCTGGCGATCGTGCTCTTGCCGGCACCAGCCGGTCCGTCGATTGCTATACTTTTCATGTTCATATCCTCACTCTTCTATAAATTACGGCAATCATGCCGTTTATTACTGTATTGAAATGCCTGCAAGGTATCCGGTTGACCAGGCAATCTGCAGATTATATCCTCCGGTCACCGCATCGAGGTCTAACACCTCTCCTGCAAAATAAAGCCCTCTGACCTTTTTGGATTCCATGGTTCCCGGATCTACATCCTTCACGGAAACGCCGCCTCTTGTAACAATCGCCTCCGAGAAGCCGCGCAGCCCGGAAATATGCATTTCCACATTCTTAAGAAGTGCCACCAGCTTTCTTCGCTCCTCCTTGGTCACTTCGTTGACCGGCTTATCCGGTGCAATTCCGGAAAGCTCTACGATGACCGGGATCATCTTGGAAGGAAGCAGCTTATTTAAGCTGTTCTTAAAATAGCTGTTCTTGTTGGCACCAAAGTCCCGTAAGATCCGTTCGTCCAACTGCTTTTCACTGAGTGCCGGCTTCAGATCCAGATGCACCGTAAGGTCATCCTCCGGTTTGGTATAATAACAGCTTGCGGTCAGTACAAGAGGACCGCTGATGCCGAAATGCGTAAATATCATTTCTCCCAGCTCTTCATATAAAATCTTCCTGCCCTTTGTCAGCTTCAGGGAAACATTTTTCAGGGAGAGCCCCTGCATCTGCCGGCAGAAATCCTCTCTGATCTCAAACGGAACAAGCGACGGCATTACGTCCGTCACCTTATGACCAAGCTTTCCTGCAAAACGAAGTCCGTCTCCGGTCGAACCCGTCGACGCATAGGACACACCGCCCGTTGCCGTCACCACGGCATCTGCCACAAGCTCCTTCTTCCTTCCGGAGGCATCCTTTACCTCCACGCCACGACACTGTCCGTCCGTCACCAGAATATCTGTCACGGTTGTATTCAAACAGATCGTGACACCGCGCTTTTTCATTGCCCGCTCCAGCGTTCTTATCACATCGGAGGAATGATCCGACTGTGGAAATACTCTGTTTCCACGTTCTGTTTTGATCTTTAATCCCTCTTCGATAAGAAACTCCATCATCCGGCTGCTGTCAAAAGTATAAAAGGCACTGTACAGAAAACGTGGATTGCGCATCGTATGCTGCAGCAGGTTCTCCACATCGCTGTCGTTGGTGATATTACAGCGTCCCTTTCCGGTGATAAACACCTTTTTGCCAAGCTTTTCATTCTTCTCAAGTAACGTCACTTGATGCCCGGCGTCTGCCGCGGCGATGGCACACATCATTCCGGCTGCACCGCCACCGATAATCATTATCTCACTCATATTCTCATCCATTCCGCTCTTCAAGAGCCTCCAGTGCAAGCCGCAGTGCTTCCCGTGCTGCCTGCCGGCGTACTTCGTTTCTGTCTCCCTTAAAATGACAGTGCGCGCTTTTGACCGCTCCACAGCAGTACACGCCGATATATACCGTTCCTGCCGGCGTTCCGTCCTCTCCGTCATCCGGTCCCGCATAACCTGTCGTAGACAGTGCAAGCGCAGCACCGGAACGGTCAGCTGCTCCCTTTGCCATCTCTTCGGCAACCGGTCCGCTGACAACCGTATATTTGCGGATCGTCTCTGCAGACACCCCGAGATTTTTGATCTTGACCTCATTAGAGTATGTAACATAACCTTCCTCAAAGACCTCAGAGGCACCGGATACACCCACAAGCATAGAGGCGATCATACCGCCTGTGCAGGATTCTGCGGTACTGATATGAAATTGATGCTGTCTTAATTGTTCGATCAGTTGTCTTGTTGTTTCCATTACATATTACCATCCTGCATAACGTTCCAGTTCTTGACCATGTAGTCGATCAGCGAGATGACTGTAAGGATCACTGCCGCATAGATAAATACATTCTCCACAATATTGATCACACTACCCTCAAAATTGAAGATCAAAAGGATCGACATTAACATCTGCACAACCGTCTTGATCTTTCCCCAGTAGCTTGCCGCAATCACAACACCTGCGTCAGATGCTACAAGGCGGAAACCGCTGATGATAAATTCTCTCGACATGATCACGATAACAACCCATGCAGGCATCGGACCGGATGGAATTGCCACGAAACAGATCAGTGCGGAGCAGACCAAAAGCTTGTCTGCCAGCGGATCCATAAATTTACCGAAGTTGGAAACCAGATTGTACTTACGGGCAATCTTGCCGTCTAACATATCTGTCAGGCTCGCCACGATAAAGATGGCTGCCGCAATATAATTATTGTACGGAATCCCCTCCGAGAGCATGAAAAATACAAAAAACGGAATTAAAATCACACGAAACATCGTTATCTTATTTGGTAAGTTCATCTTCGTCTTCCTCCTCTATTACTTCTCCTATCAGATCATATCCCTGCGCCTGCACAATGCGTGCTCTCACATAATCGCCGGTCTCTAAATGCCAGCTTGTCGACAGGAACACAAAGCCGTCCACATCCGGCGCATCCATGTAGCTTCTGCCCACATAGATATCATCGTCCGGAAGATAGCCCTCGATCATCACATCCATCTCCTCGCCGATCCGCGATTCATTGTTTTCAAAGGCGATCTCCTGCTGCATTGCCATAATAATATCTCTGCGTTCTTCCTTTATCTCCTCCGGAATCTGATTCTCCATCTCAGCCGCCGGCGTATCCTCCTCCTGCGAATAGGTAAATACACCGAGACGCTCAAAACGCATCTGCCGGACAAACTCCTTCATCTCCTCGAAATCTTCCTCTGTCTCTCCCGGAAAGCCGGTGATCAGCGTGGTACGAAGCGCAATATCCGGAATCTCTGTACGAAGCTTACCTACCATCCGGGTAAGCTGTGCACGGTCTGTCCGGCGTCCCATTTTCTTAAGGATCGTATCAGCCCCGTGCTGGATCGGAATATCCAGATAATGACACACCTTCGGCAGACGCTTCATCGCATCGATCAATTCATCGGTGATCTCCTCCGGATAACAGTAAAGAATGCGGATCCAGCGAAGCTCCTCCACCTCGGAAAGCTTCTCCAAAAGCTCCGGAAGGCTTTTCCTGCCATACAGATCTGTTCCGTACAGCGTCGTCTCCTGTGCAACAAGGATCAGCTCCTTCACACCGTTCTCCGTCAGATGCCGTGCCTGTTTGATGAGATTGTCCATCGGAACGCTCCGGTAGTGACCGCGCACCTTCGGGATAATACAGTAGGTGCAGCATTTGTCGCAGCCCTCTGCGATCTTCAGATACGCATAGCTTCCGCCGGAGGTATTGTCTCTGTCCGTCAGCGGAGTCGGCAGATAGTCAATACTCCGGATGCTCTCCACAACACCCTTTTCCTCGAGTGCACCGCGAAGTGTCGTTCCCATCTCCTCGTATCCCATCGTGCCGATGATCACATCCACCTCCGGGATCTCGGTCCGGATCTCCTCATGATACCGCTGTGCCAGACAGCCCGCCGCCACAAGAAGGCGGCATTTCCCATCCTCCTTGTACGCTGCCATCTCAAGCAGAGTATTGATGCTCTCCTCCTTGGCATCACCAATGAAACAACAGGTGTTTACCACAATGATCTCTGCATCCTCTTCCCGGTCTGTGATCGTGAATCCATCCTTGCGCAGGGAGGTGATCATCATCTCACTGTCCACCAGATTCTTATCGCAGCCAAGAGACACAAAAAATATATTCATGTTACATTATTCTCCATTTCTCATGTATTCCCGCAATTACTCTACGGATGAAACGCAATTGTTCATCAGCATCGCAATCGTCATCGGACCAACACCGCCCGGTACCGGTGTGATCGCACCTGCTACAGGCTCCACGGAATCAAAATCAACGTCGCCGCAGAGCTTTCCGTCTTCCTTGCGGTGCATTCCGACATCGATGACGGTCGCGCCCTCCTTGACATAATCCGCCGTAATAAACTGGCGTTTTCCGATCGCAACAACAAGAATGTCCGCTCTTCTTGTGACCTCCTTCAGATCCTTTGTATGGGAGTGGCATACGGTCACGGTTCCGTTTTCACGGATCAGTAGCATTGCCATCGGCTTTCCAACGATATTGCTTCGTCCGACAACAACACATTCCCTGCCGTCGATCTCAATGCCGGAGCGCTTGAGAAGCTGAATAATCCCCGCCGGTGTACAGGATACGAAGCCCTTCTGTCCAATGCTTAACAGACCAACGCTCTGCGGATGGAAGCCGTCCACATCCTTCTTGGGTGCGATCGTACGGATCACGGTATCTTCATCAATATGTGCCGGCAGCGGTAGCTGTACCAGAATCCCGTTGACATCCTTTCTGTCATTGAGCTCACGTACCAGTGCTAAAAGCTCCTCCTGAGTTGTCTCCTCCGGCAGCTCATAAGCCAGAGAACGGATGCCGATATAAGCACACGCCTTCTTCTTATTGCCAACATATACGGTAGATGCCGGGTCATTGCCCACCTGGATCACGGCGAGAGTCACCTCAATACCCTGCTCCTTTAACTGTGCTACCTTTTCCTTTAACTCATCCTTGATCTCTCCTGAGATCTTCTTGCCATCGATTAATTTTGCCATGTTTATCCTCTTTTCTATATATGTTCTATACGCGGAATATACTTCCGCCTACAAATTCTCTCATCAGGGAGTTCTTTGGAATCTCCTCTGTGCTGACACCGATAAAATAATCCAGGAACTTCAGAAGGCGTTTTGCTTCCACATATTCCGGCACATCCTTCGGAATGCCAAACAAAATGGATTCCGCATACGGCTTTAATACCGCAAGCTCGTAGATCAGTGCAGAATTAAACATCACATCTGCCTCCTCCTGGAACGGGAAAATATACTGATCCTCTCCGCGCCGTACAGAAGGCCACATGCTGATCGTATGCTTTGCGGATGCTCCTCTTGTCCGTGCATCGCGCACCATACGGCGGATCAGTCTGCCGTCCGTGGTAGAGATCCTGTTATGCTCATCAATATTTAACTGTGTCAGCGCACTGATGTAGATCTTAAACTTACTCTCCTTCGGAAGGGAATACGACATCTTCTCGTTAAGTCCGTGGATTCCCTCAATAACCAGAATGTCATCCGGACCTAACTGCCGGTAGTCTCCGTTGTATTCTCTCTTGCCAAGCAGGAAATTAAACTCCGGAAGCTCTACGCGTTTTCCCTCGAGCAGAGCCGTCATATCCTCATTAAACTGCTTTGTGTCGATCGCCTCAAGGCACTCAAAGTTATAATTGCCATCCTCATCAAGCGGCGTATCCTTGCGATCCTTAAAATAGTTATCCAATGCGATCGTATGCGGCTTTAAGCCATGCGTGCGAAGTTGGATCGACAACCGGTGTGAAAACGAAGTCTTTCCGGAGGAAGACGGTCCTGCGATCATGACGAACTTCTTGCTGTCATCGACAGCGATCTGTTCTGCAATCTCAGCGATCTTCTTCTCCTGCAGCGCCTCCTGCACCAGGATCAGATCCGTGATCCCACCATGGGAGATCACATCATTTAACGCACCGACGGTGTCAACCTCCATCATGCGCCCCCATTCGCTCGCCTCCTGCAGCGTTGCAAAAAGCTTCGGACTCTCTCTGACCGGCGAAACCTCCTCCGGGTTCTTACGTCCCGGCAGACATATCAGAAAGCCCTTGTCATAGGACTTTAATCCGAAATACTTCAGGATACCCGTCGAAGCCGGCATATATCCATAGTAATAATCCTCAAAGCCATCCAGATTATAAATGTTGACCTTGGAAACACGGCGGTATTCAAACAGCTTCTTCTTATCGTGCATGCCGTACTGATCAAAAATATCTACGGCATCTGCAGTGCTGACGGATTTCTTTTGGAATACCAGATCCTTCTGTACAAGCTCATGCATAAAAGCCTCGACTTCTGAAAGCAGCTCATCGGTCACCGCGATTCCCTCTGCCTCACAGTAAATATGATCACCAAGCGTATGCTTGACAAAAACATTTTCAAGTCCCCGGTTCCTTGCAATATGGTAAAAGCTGCGCAGCATAAGCAGCGTCACACCACGCACATACGTTTTATAGCCACTGTCACTCGCTGTTGTCAGGAACGTGATCTCCTCGTCTTTATGAACCTTTTTGTTCAGTTCTAACAGCTTCTCCCCCCGCTTCGCAAGGATAATATCATGCTCATAATTCTGCTGAAAATCCTTTGCGATCTGTAAATATGTAGTTCCCTTTTCGCAGGTTTTTACTTCCCCGTCTACAATTACCTTCACCATAAGTCACCCTTCCTTTCTGTTCCGGCAAAGTGTCCCGGTGCGCTGAACGCATTCCAGCTCCCGGTTCAGTTCTTCCCTCTGTGCCGCTGCCTGCCCGGATAACTGCTTTCCTTCCATACCCTTTAAGATCTTCCGGATCCGCTGCTCTTCTTTTTGCAGATAAGAAAGAAGGCACTCGTCCCCATGCTCCGGCAGATATTGTCCATACATATATTCCAGTTCATCGGAAAATTTCTGTCTGCCGGGCACTGCACGCAGGATCAGATAATATTTTCCCTGATCAAACACCATCTCCTCTCTTTGGATCATAAAACCATGCTCCAGAAGATAATGACGCGTCATCGCCCACTCGGACTGTGGCGACAGCACCAGCTCCTTCGCCCGGGCAGTCACCTCCGGTGAATCCGAAAGGATCTTGCAGATCAGGGCTCCGCCCATCCCGCTGATAAGCAGTGTATCTGCCTCACCGGGCGCAAGCTTTGCGGTTCCGTCAGACAGTCTCGTCTCTATGTCCTCTTCCATGCCATATTCGCGGATATGCTCCTTTGCCCGTTCTAACGGTCCTTCATTAATATCCATAGCGATCACATGCTTTGCAAGCCCCTGTTCGATCAGATAAATTGACGTAAATCCATGGTCACAGCCAATGTCCGCAGCCACACCGCCACATTCCACCTGGTGTGCCACTGTCTGCAGCCGTTTTGACAGCTTGATCAATCGAGATAATCCTTCAGCTTGCGGCTGCGGCTCGGATGTCTGAGCTTCCGAAGTGCCTTTGCCTCGATCTGACGGATACGCTCTCTTGTTACCTCAAACTCGCGTCCTACTTCCTCAAGTGTACGGGAACGTCCATCCTCCAGACCAAAACGAAGCTTAAGTACCTTCTGTTCACGCTCTGTCAATGTGCCAAGCACTTCCTCAAGCTGCTCACGAAGAAGAGTAAATGCTGCTGCCTCTGCGGGTACTGGCACATTCTCATCCTGGATAAAGTCTCCAAGATGACTGTCCTCCTCCTCACCGATCGGTGTCTCTAACGATACCGGTTCAAGAGAGATCTTCTGGATCTCCCGGACACGGTCAACCGGCATATTCATATGTTCTGCGATCTCCTCCGGATACGGTTCTCTTCCAAGCTCCTGCAAAAGCTGTCTCTGTACGCGGACAAACTTGTTGATCGTCTCTACCATATGAACCGGAATACGAATGGTTCTCGCCTGATCTGCGATCGCGCGCGTGATCGCCTGGCGAATCCACCATGTCGCATAGGTACTAAACTTATAGCCCTTCTTATAATCAAACTTCTCCACTGCCTTGATCAGTCCGAGGTTACCCTCCTGGATCAGGTCAAGGAACAGCATTCCACGTCCTACATAACGTTTGGCGATACTTACTACCAGACGAAGGTTTGCCTCCGCAAGCTTCTTCTTGGCTTCGGCATCTCCCTCCTCCATGCGCTTTGCAAGCTCTACCTCTTCATCCGCTGACAGAAGCGGTACCTTTCCGATCTCCTTCAGATACATACGAACCGGATCCTCAATACTGACGCCGTCCGGCACGGACAGATCGATATTTTCAATATCCTCCTCATCACCTTCGCCGCCTGCTTCCATACCAAGAATAATGTCATCATCCACATCGTCCTTATCATCAGAGATCTGGAACACATCAATGCCGTTATTTTCAAGATACTCGATGATCTTTTCCATCTTCTCCTCGTCCAACTCCATATCACCGAAGAAGTTGTTGATCTCCTGATACTCCAATACGTTCTTTTTGGTGTGTGCCAGCTCTTTAAGTGCATTCAGCTTCTCGATGAATTTCACCTCATGGTTCTCGTCCTTTTTGTCCTCGCCAGCTCCCTTTGTCTTGGACTTTGACGTCTTTTTGACAGTTTTCTTTTCACCGTCTGCAGCCGCCTTCTTGGTCTTAGACTCTGCCTTCTTGGTTGTTTTGGTGGTTGTTTTTGTTGTCTTTTTGGTCGTCTTTTTCCCACTATCCACAGAAGTAGTACCTTCAGCAGCTTTTTCGACGGTAGATTTCTTCATGGTTTCCTCCTTAGTCTCTGCCGTTTTTGTTGCCTGCTTTTTCTCTGTTGCCATACGATACCTTCCTTTCTTACCTATAATTTTTCCAATTATTTATGAAATATGCAGATTTACTGCACCTTGCAGCATTTTCTTTTGTTGCACCAGTTTCTGCAGCTCGTTCAGATCCGTGATCTGACCCGCCTGCCGTTCTATGCTGTGTTCCTTGATCTTTAAGATCAGGTCTGTGATCGCCTTTTTCTTTTCATCGTTCTCAATCTTACTGCCAAAGCTTGTCTGGAACATGGACGCTACCTTGTTCTGATCCTCAACCTCTTCGAAATGACCGATGATCCTTGCCGGCTCCAGATCTCCCCGATCCAGCTGATCGTAAAGCTCCTTTGCCACAGTCCGGTAAAGCCCCTCCTCAAAATCCTCCGGTTTGACCCACTCGCGGATCTGCACAAAAAGCTTTGGCTCCTCGATCAGCCAGGACAACAGCAGACGATAGGAATAGCTGATCCCTTCTCTTGTTTCCTTTTTCTTTCCTTTACGGATCCGTTCCTGCTGCCGCTCCTCCATAACCTCCTGATAGCCCGAGGGCATCTGATTGCCGTAACGCACCACAAGCTGTCTTAGATCCTCTGTCTTAATGTTGTACCTTGCCGCCACAGCTTCCAGATAGTTGTCTCTCTGGATCTTATCCTCGAAAATAAGAAGCTTCCTGGCTGTCTCATGGATGAATTTCGTCTTCTGCTCGGGATCGCTCATGGAATAATTCTTCTTGATGACCTCGATCTCGAAGAAAAAGCTGTTCTGTGCTTCCTCCATGCGCTTTTCAAATTCCTCCGCTCCAAGATTCTTAATAAACTCATCCGGATCCTTATAGGGTTCCATGTGGATCACCTTTCCGGTGATCCCCGCCCGGCGCAGCATCGGGATTGCACGCATCGCCGCCTTGATCCCGGCACCGTCACTGTCGTAGGTTAAAAGCACCTCATCGGTGTAGCGCCGGATCAGATTCGCCTGCTGCTCGGTAAATGCCGTTCCAAGAGATGCCACGGCATTGGTAAAGCCCGCCTGATGCAGCGCGATCACATCCATATAACCCTCGCAGAGGATCATATTGCTGCGCTTTCCTCGCTTGGCGTAATTAAGACCAAACAGATTGCGGCTCTTATCGAAGATCTTTGTCTCCGGAGAGTTAAGGTACTTCGGCTTGGCATCTCCCATCACACGACCGCCAAATCCGATGACACGGTTGTTCGCATCCATGATCGGGAACATGACTCTGTTCCAGAACTTGTCATACGCACCACGCTCGTCCATCTTAAATAACCCGGTCTCCTTGAGCACGCTGTCGCTGTAGCCTTCCTTTTTCATGTACTGGTACAGCTCTCCTCCGCCCTGCCCGGCATATCCGAGTCCAAAGTGAAGGATCGTCTCATCGCTCAAGCCTCTCCCTGTCAGATAATCATAGCCGGGCTTTCCTCTCGGCGACTTGAGTAATGCAAAATAATACCGTGCCGCCTTCTTATTGATCTCAAGCAGCGTCTGTCTGAGACTTTCCTGCTGCTTTTGCTGCGCTGTCAGCTCCTGCTTCGGCAGCTCAATGCCGTTCTCCTGTGCCAGCATTTCCATTGCCTCCGGGAAGGTGAGATTCTCATATTCCATCACAAAGGTCAGTACATTGCCCCCCACGCCGCAGCCAAAGCACTTGTACATCTGCCTTGCCGGATTCACATGGAAGGACGGCGTCTTCTCATTATGAAACGGACACAATCCCGTATATCCGCTGCCTGCCCGCTTCAGCCGGACGTACCTGCCGATCACGCTGACAATATCACTGCGCGACCGTACCTCTTCGATCTGTTCTTCGGAATACCACGGCATTGTCTCACCTCTTTCTAAATCAAAATAACTAATACAGCGCAAACCACTATATTAGTTATTCGACAAAGATTTTATTTTTCCTTTTTTTATTTTAACGATGTTCTGTTCCGACCAGACTCCATGCCTTCGGGATCATCAGATCCTTGTACAGATTAACCATATAACGGTCACTCATACAGGCAATAAAATCGCAGACCGCACGCTCCGACGTCTCTCCGAGAAGGATCAGTGCCGAAAACTCACTTGGAAGCTCCTCCGTATGATGTATGTAATAATCATAAAGCTGCTCGATCAGCGTTTCTACCTTTTTCTCTTCGCTTTTGGCAGCGGGGTTGGTATAGACATTCTCATACATATAGCTGCGCAGGGAAAACATTGCTTTCTCCACCTCCGGCGACATACAGATATCATCCTTTCCTTCGCTGTTGCGGACAATATCGTGAACCAGTGTGTTGAGACGGTGATTCGTGCTGTGACCCAACACATCCGTCAGCCAGTATGGAATCTCCTCTTCCTTAATGATCCCGGCGCGGATCGAATCGTCAATATCGGAATTGATATAGGCGATCTTATCCGAGAGACGCACGATCTTACCCTCCAGTGTTGCCGGCGTCAGGCTGGTCTGATGATTCAGGATACCGTCCCGCACTTCCCAGGTCAGATTCAGTCCCATACCGTCCTTCTCGAGACGTTCCACCACACGCACGCTCTGCTCATTGTGCCGGAAACCTCCCATATCCTTCGTGATCCGGTTCAATGCTCTCTCCCCCGCGTGACCAAACGGTGTATGGCCCAGATCATGTCCAAGTGCGATTGCCTCCGTAAGATCCTCATTGAGCTGCAGCGCTCTGGCGATGGTTCTTGCATTCTGTGCAACCTCCAATGTATGAGTCATGCGCGTCCGGTAGTGATCTCCCTCCGGTGCCAGAAAAACCTGGGTCTTCTGCTTTAAACGCCGGAATGCCTTACTGTGAAGGATGCGGTCCCTGTCTCTCTGATAATCCGTGCGGATATCACACTGCTCTTCCGGCCGGTCTCTTCCGCGGGTCTCATCTGCAAAACCGGCATGCGCACTTAATATCTCATGCTCCCTTTGTTCCTGTCTCTGTCGAAGATTTCTTTCCTGCTCCATACAAACACCTTTCTTTCACAGACCGCCGGAACGATGCAGATGCGCCCCACCGTCCCTCATGACGGTTTACTACTGTTCACACTGCTTTCCATAATAATAAAACCCCTTACTCTCGCAGAGACGGACCGGAACGATTGTTCCGATCAGGGATGCATCTCCCGGAAAATGTACCAGATAATTTCTCGCAGTTCTTCCTGTCACATATCCGGTCTCCTGCTTATTGACATCCTCTACAAGAACATCCTCCACCACACCGGCTCCCGCCTGCGTCTTCTCGGCTGAGATCTCCTGCACTCTCTTAAGGAGACGGTCAAAGCGTTCCTTCACAACCTCCTCCGGCACCTGATCCTCCATTGCTGCCGCCGGTGTACCGGTACGTTTGCTGTATATAAAGGTAAAGGCGCTGTCATACTGCACCTTCTCTATGACATCCATAGTATCTTTAAAATCCTGTTCGGTCTCCCCCGGAAATCCTACAATAATATCGGTTGTCAGCGCAATATCCGGCATTGCCTTTTTGATCTTAGCCACTAACTCCAGATAGCTCTCCTTCGTATAATGACGGTTCATGATCTTTAACAGTCTGCTGCTTCCGGACTGCAGCGGCAGATGAAGCTGTCTGCAGACCTTTTGGGAATGTGCCATCACATCGATCAGCTCATCCGACAGATCCTTCGGATGGGAAGTCATAAAACGGATCCTCTGAAGTCCCTCGATCTCATCCACCTGCTTTAGAAGCTGCGCAAATGTCACCGGATGCTCCAGATTCTTCCCGTAGGAATTCACATTCTGACCAAGCAGCATGATCTCTACCACGCCATCCGCCACAAGCTCCCTGATCTCACGGATGATCTCCTCCGGCTCACGGCTCCGCTCTCTTCCGCGTACATACGGAACGATACAATAGCTGCAGAAGTTATTGCAGCCAAACATAATATTTACACCACTCTTAAAGGAATACTTTCTCTCGATCGGAAGCTCCTCCACGATCGCATCCGTGTCCTTCCAGACATCGACGATCATACGCTTTTTGGCAGAGGTATCAAATACACGCATCGCCAAAAGCTCCGCGAACTTGAAAATATTATGGGTTCCAAAGATGATATCTACGTTGCGGTAGCTTGTTTTGATCTTATCCACGACCGTCTGCTCCTGCATCATGCAGCCGCAGAGCATCGTCAGCATCTCCGGGTTCTTTTTCTTGTAACGCTTGAGCTGTCCCAAGTGACCGTACACCTTGAGATTTGCATTCTCACGCACGGTACAGGTATTGTAAAGCACCAGATCTGCTTCCTCCTGATCTGTCTCCTCGTAGCCGATCATCTGCAGAATGCCAAGAATCTTCTCGGAATCTCTCGCATTCATCTGGCAGCCGAAGGTTGTCACACACGCAGTCAACGGTCTGCCCAGCTCACGCTTCTTATCCTCCATCCAAAGCTGCAGCTTACGGATGAAATAATACTGGCGCTCCGGCTCCTTCTCCGGCGGTGCCACGGTCATGTCCATTGACTCAACGATTTTTGTCATTTCTATTCTGTCCACAGGTTCTGTACTCCTTTTCTCAATTCCTTATCAACCCCGAAGGGCATATATATTTTATGATAGCATATGCCCCGCAAATAGTCAAAAGTACACACTTCAGCCCTCCGGATGACAAAGTCCGCACGGAGAGTATCCCGCCTTATGTGCCGCCGCGATGCTCTTAAAATACACACGGTTCTTCTCATAAGGAAGACCTCTGCAGCTCGGCAGATGGAACTTTTTGGAATTGATGTTTCCAATATATTTCTGTCCCTTGGCAAGCGCCGGCGCACTTCCCTGCGCTGTGGTTCCTCCTGAGGTATTCTTACTGCCTGAGATCTGGCTTTTCGAGCCGTCGGCTGCGATCAGACTGCTGCTTCCGTACTCTCTGTATGACCAGAGTCTGCTCGGACTTTTGTTCCATTTGATACTGCTTCCGTTGCTTGTCGCAATGATCGTCCCCTGCTGATCGGTACGGAATATCTTTGTACCGATCGCTTTAAAACGACTCATGGCACCCTGCGCCGGATGACCGTATTTATTGTCCGCGCCACAGCTTATCACGGTATACTTCGGTTTCATCGCCTGTAAGAACTTCTCCGACGATGCGTTGGCACTGCCATGGTGTCCTGCCATATAGACATCACAGGACAGGCTCTGTTTACCGGCAAGCATCTCATACTCACTCTCCGTCTCCGCATCACCCGTAATCACAAAGCGGTTTCTTCCATTGACCAGCTTTAAGGCAACCGAATAATCATTCTCATTCGTATAGCTGCTGCGGTTCGGCGCAAGGATCGTAAACTTCGCCTTGCCAAGAGAATACTTTGCCCCCACCTTCGGGCGTGTCGTTGCAATCTTCTTCTGTGCAATAATGTTGCAGTAGGACTGATATACTCTGGAATCCGTCGTATAATCCGGTGCGATCACTCGTTTTACCGGAAATACATTGAGTGCACCCACGACTCCATTGAGATGGTCGGCATCATAATGACTCACCACCACATAATCTAACTTCTTGACCTTCTGGCGTTTCAGATAGCTGACCACCTTGGAAGAGGCATCCCTGTCTCCACCGTCGACCAGCATAAAATGCGAGCCCGACTGCACAAGCACGGCGCTTCCCTGTCCCACGTCAATATAATGCACCTTCATCGTGGACTTTCCTGCTGCGAAAGCCTTCTGAATGCTGCCGGTATCCTCCTGTACCGTCTGTTGCTTTTCAACCGGCAAAGCCCCGCCGTTATTATCGCTGTTAAAACCATTTACGCCTCCGATCAGCATCGCTGCCATAAGAAGGCCGATTATAAATTTTTTCATTCCTTTTGTACGCAAAAAACCACTCTCCTTTATTCAGATCTATCATACATTTTTAGTGTATCACAGATTCCAAACCATGAAAAGAGTGGTTCTTTACACTGTTTATTTCATTAATTTTGAGAAGGCTTAATGACTCAAACTTCGCATTCTGATTATTCAATTGCGCCCATACTATTTCTTATGTCTCCTGGGAATGAATATAGATTTTTGCCTCGGGATATTTGACAAAACCGCGAAGCTGTGACCACTTATTCGCGTTTTTCAGCCGGAAAGGATACGGTAACACTGAACAGATCTCCATCCATATGGATCTCAAACATTCCTCCCATCAGCTCCGTCAGATTGCTTGCGATATAGAGACCCAGTCCGCTTCCGTCAGTTGTTCTGGATTCATCGCCCCGTACAAACCTCTCTGTCAGCTCCTGTGGTGTGATCGTTAACTGGTCTCTTGAAATATTTTTAATGGAAAATACTGCCTGAAACTCTCCCGTAACACTGTCCTCTTTTTGGGACAGTGTTACGTATACCCTTGTTCCCTCCAGTGCGTATTTTGTTACGTTGCCGTAAAGGTTTTCCAGGATCCGGAATACCCGTCTTCCGTCCCCCTGAAAACAGATCGGTTTCTCCGAAACATCAGCAACAAGAGTCAGACCTGCCTTTGCAAATTTCTCCTCAAATTCTCCGTTTGTCTGATTAACTAACTCCCCGAAATTTAAAGTGGTAATCTGAAGATCAATGGTTCCGGAGGACGCTTTGGATGCCTCCACCAGATCCTCGATCAGTTCCTTTAAGCGGAGTGATTTACGATCTAATATATCCAGATACTCCTGCACCCTTTCATTGCCAATATGCTCTCTCTTCAAAAGATCCACATAATTGATCACAGAGGTCAGCGGTGTCTTGATGTCGTGTGACACATTGGTGATCAGTTCCGTTTTCATCCGCTCACTGCGAACAGATTCATCAACGGCACTTTCCAGTCCCTGACGGATATGATTGATCGTATCTGCCAACTCTTTCTGATCCTTTCCTGCCTTTTCCGGCAGTTCGATCCGGTGCATGATATCCCCCTGCGCGATCTTTAGCGCACCCTCACGGATCTTTTCATCGGCGATCGCCGAAAACATTGTCTTTGCAAGAGCATATTCTCCAACGATCAAAAGCAGCGGCAATGCAATAAACAGGGTAAGTTTCTCAAGCACTCCGCCATAGCCAAGGATCATACTGATGCAGCAGATCCACACAAAGATCCACAAAATCAGATAAATGATCATCACACTTCCGTATCGAAGCGTTGCCTTTGCATCCTTATATTTCTCCAGAAACAGACGGCTTCCATCCATGAGAATAACTCCGCCCGCTTTTCCTTTCCTTCCACACCAGCACAAAATACTGTTCTGTGCCAGTCTGTTCTGCCGTAACCGCCGCAAAAGTTCAAAACCGGCTGCCATCACGAGCATTGCCAAGATAGCGATTCCAACGGAATACAACGGTCTTGCAACACTGAAATCTTCTACGATATCAATCTTCTCCATGTTCTGTTCCCACTTGGAAAGATGCATGAGCTTTTCAACCGCTCCACAGATCAGTATCAGACCTGCCACTCCGACCACTGCAAAAACTTCCGCCGGAATAGTTCTTTTCTTTTCACTCTCCCCTTCTGTTTCCGGCGCCACACGGCTCATTGATAGCACAAGCCCCATAAATGCAACGATCATAAGCAATACACTGACAATCAGAGCGATCACATTTTCTTCCACCACAGCCTTTGCCTGACGATATTGCTGCTGTTCCTGTTTGAAGGTTACCGCCCATTTTGCAACCACGCTGTTCTTTCCGGCAGTAAGCATTTCATCGGTGTTATAGCCCACCATGATCACCGCATTCTTGCACGGCTTGATCAGCTTCGCCAGAAATTCCTTCAGATTACCGGAATTGTGAAAGCCCTCGCAGAACCAGTTGCTGCTGTACACCTCTCCCCTGGCATCATAAGCTGCAAACGAACAGTCGATATCCTTGACATCCTGATTCAGATTATGCTGGATCTGTGACGCCATATTGTTCCAATGTACGTTTTTACTTGAAAGCGTATCTCCATCTGCTGAGGAAATCATTGAAACACTGTACCAAAAACCGGACTCCTCCAGAAATTTTTCAAGGGCACTTCCAAAGCTTAAGCAAAACTGCGCCATATCTGCAGCGGCCGCCTCATTACACAACGGCTTTTTCATCTTGCTTACCCATGGATAATACGCTGTATGTCCCATCTTATTTTCTGCGGTCTTCTTCAGATCAGCCGCATAGTCCTTTAAGCTTTTCTCGTACACATACCAATCATCGTCATTACTGACATTTTCATAATAAGCATTTGGATCCCAGAAAAAATTCTTCAGGGTAAAGGAACTTGTTCCTCCTTTGTAATACAGGGTATCCTGTTCATTCATCTTGACAACATGATCCGCATCGGTCTGTCCGAAAATATACACAAGACCATCCTGATTGACAACGTGATCGCCTTCAATCTCGTACATATCTCCCACGCCATACGCCTTCTTATAGTCTGCCATTACAGCACTGCGGTATGCTTCATACGGAACACCGTCCTCGCCTGTCCCTTCAAAATTATTTTCACAGGCAAGTGCCGACTGATACAAAAGCCATCCGCTTGCATACCCCGGATACGCCTGATTCAGCCATTTTGCATAAGAGGATTTCAACGGAACCTTCTGTGCTGCCTTTTCAAATGGCACCATCACGGTTTCTGTTTTTCTTCCACTCTCCTTCTGCAGACTCGGCAGGAGTGTCTCCTGTCCGTCATACAGCTTGTTGGTGGCAACACGTCCGGACTCTGCCATCACCTTTTTCCACTGCTTTTTCGTCGGATTTTTGCCGGATGCCACAGTATAATACAAGGTGCGGCTGTCCCATTTGCCACCTGCAAAATATTCATCTTTCAACGAAAAAATCGTTGATGCAAGCTTGTCAATACTGATATTCTGGATCGAATAATCCCCGAAGCCGTTCTGGAAATTCTTAAAATAACCGGAATAGTCGTAGTTATGTCCACCAAGCTCCGCCGTCTCCTGCACCGTAAGAACCTTTGTATCAGATCCACCGCCTGTCTTTAAAAACGGCATATCCGACAGCTTTCCGGTATAAAGGCTTCCATCCGCGCTCCCCATACATCGAATGGTCAGATAAAGCTTTAATGCCTGCAGATAGCCATCCGTGATCCGCTGAAATTCCAAACTCTCCTCCAGTTTTCCTTTCTCCGAAATGTTGTTTTTCCCGGAAAGCTGATCCATAGTCGATCTCGCCCCGATATAATTTACTCCTGAAAACGATGCTGCGATCGTGGACACCGCCAGAAGCAGGGTAAGGACTACCGAAATCATCTTTTTACCATTTGTTTTCCCATGTTGTTTTTTCTTTTGTTCATTTCCCTCATTATTCCTGCTCTTCATATCCCTACATTCCTTTCTGTCTGAAAGACTGTAAACCGTCTATCCTTCCAGCTTATACCCCACACCCCACACAACCTTCAGATAACGAGGCTCCTTCGGATCGATCTCAATCTTCTCACGGATATGACGAATATGTACTGCCACTGTATTTTCTGCAGCATAGCCGTCCTCGTTCCAGATGCTCTCGTATATCTGCCGGCTGGAAAAGACCTTTCCGGGATGCTTCATCAGCAGCAAAAGAATATTGTACTCAAGCGGCGTCATCTTGATCAACTGTCCGTCCATGTACACCTGCTTACGCTCGTCGTCCATCTCCAGACCTCCAAGCCGATATGTCATTCCCCCTGATGGCTTATCCTCGCTCATCATGTCATACCGCCTGAGCTGTGATTTGACTCTTGCCACAAGCTCCAGAGGATTAAATGGCTTTGTCACATAATCGTCGGCGCCGATGTTTAGTCCCAGGATCTTGTCGGCATCCTCGGATTTGGCGGAGATAATGATCACCGGAACCTTACTCTCCTCCCGGATCTTCATCGTTGCATGGATGCCGTCCAACTTCGGCATCATGACATCGATCACCAGAAGATCGATCCGGTTCTGTCTGATCTGTGCCAGTGCCTGCATTCCATCGTAGGCGGTAAGCACCTCATAGCCCTCCTGCTCCAGATAGATCTGAATTGCCTCCACAATTTCCTTATCATCGTCACATACAAGTATCGTCTGCATTTTGTCCTCTTTCCCGTACCGGTCCGGTACCTTTGCTGCTTTACATTATTTATCATAAATCATCTTTTTTAAGTCCACCGAATGAAATTCTTAAGATTTCTTTAATATTAACACAGAACCAATGACTTCTCCACTTTAATCCATTTTGGCTGACATTCCGGGCATTTTCCAATACCACACAAAGAGGGCTGCCATATCCACTGATACAGCAGCCCCCAAGGCTCATTTATCATTTACAAGTTTATCACACACAATTTAATTTTAGAAAAGACCACCCTTTTATTTACGCTTATTCTGTGGCATCCTGAAGAGCATCGAAGCCCTCTTCACCGGTACGAACCTTTACCACATTTTCAACATCATATACGAAGATCTTACCATCTCCGTAATGACCGGTATAAAGTACCCTCTTGGCTGTCTCAATAACCGTTTCGATCGGAACAGAGCTGATCACGACTTCCACCTTAACCTTAGGGATCAGCATTACGCTCAGTTCAGCACCACGATAGGTTGTTGTAATACCCTTCTGTGTACCACAGCCCATAACCTGTGTTACTGTGATACCGTTGACACCGATCTGGTTCATTGCTTCCTTCAGCTCATCAAACTTATTCTGCTGACAGATAATGGATATCTTGGTAAATTTCTCGGTCATATCACCCGGTTTATCCGCTATCGGCTTCATTGCAGGCTTATGATCGCTGCTCTTCTCAATAACAGGTGCAAGACCGCTCTTTGGTACAGGCATTGTTCCTGCTGAGTAGAACATGTTGCCGGCAGGCATGAAGTCTGCATATGCGGAAGTAAGACCATGCTCCTTGACATCGAGTCCGACAAGCTCTTCCTCCTCGGATACTCTCAGTCCCAGTGTTGCCTTGATGATCAGGAATGTGATCGTGATCGTGACTGCTGTCCATGCAATCGTGCTGAACATACCGACGAACTGAAGTCCAAGCTGATGGAAACCGCCGCCATAGAAAAGACCCTGTCCCTTGATCGCACCGCCATCCAAAGCAATCTGATAACCAGGTGCAGATTTTGTTGCGAAAAGACCAACAGCGATCGTACCCCAGATACCATTCATCATATGTACGGCTACGGCACCAACCGGATCATCAATCTTTAATACATAATCAAGCAGCCATACACCGAATACAACAAGCAGTCCGGCTACAGCACCGATCACTGCGGCACCGGCACAATCCGTAACATCACAAGGTGCTGTGATCGCTACCAGACCTGCCAGAGATGCATTCAGACACATGGAAACATCAGGTGCACCATATTTGATCCATGTAAAGATCATGCATACAACGGTTGCTACTGCAGGTGCTACTGTTGTTGTTAAGAAGATGGATCCAAGATCCGGAATAGAGGTTGCTGCAGCACCGTTGAAGCCGTACCAGCCAAGCCACAGGATAAATACACCGAGTGCACCGATTGTCAGGTTATGTCCCGGAATCGCATGCGGCTTACCGGTTCTCTTGCTGAACTTGCCGATTCGAGGTCCAAGCATTGCGGCACCGATCAGTGCGCAGACACCGCCAACCATGTGAATACAGTTAGAACCGGCAAAATCATGGAAGCCCATCTGTGCGAGGAAGCCGCCGCCCCAGGTCCAGTGTGCTTCTACCGGATAGATGATCGCGGAGATTACTGCGGAGTAAACACAGTAGGAAATGAATTTTGTACGTTCTGCCATCGCACCGGAAACAATTGTCGCTGTTGTGGCACAAAATACAAGGTTAAACACGAATGTGGAATAATTATAATTTCCATAACCGGAGAAGATACTGAAATCAAGCTTTCCAATAAATCCTCCCATATCGTTTCCTAATAAAAGTGAAGCACCGATCAGGAAAAACATAAACGTTCCAATACAGAAATCCATCAGGTTCTTCATAATAATGTTACCGGCGTTCTTGGCTCTTGTGAAACCTGCCTCCACCATGGCAAATCCGGCCTGCATCCAGAATACCAATGCAGCACCGATCAAATACCATACACCATACAGGTTATCGTTGATGTACTGAATTACTTCTTTCGACATATAACATTCCTCCTTGGTTTTCATTTTTTCCTTTTCACATGTGAATGTTACAGTTAAGTAACGAAAAGAAAAAGGTGCCACGACTGCATTTCGCTTCGTGACACCTTTGTCATGTGTTTAATTATATACATTGAAATGTATCTGTCAAGGAACTAAGGACATTTCTTTCTGAATTAAAGTTTAAAAAGTCATGCGCTTAATTTTGTTCGGCTGTAACAAAAGAATTGAAAGTCTATTTGCTCTGCACAGCAAAATCCGGATTCACATCGCCATCTTTTAAAGTATCATCGGTCAAAAACTTAAGAAAAGCAGCCGCTTCCTCCTGTTTCTTGGAGGAATTTGTAATGCCTGCATATGCTGACTTCCCCAGACCTTCGAGTTCTTTATACTTCTTACAACCGGAAATCTCAATTCCAAAATTGTACTTGGTCGTGTCAAAATCCTTTTCACCGCGGATCTGCTCTCCGTCCACAACCGGACAGTAGAGACGTTTCTTCTCCGGCCAGTCCTTAAACAGCGCAACCGTATCCGAGGTATCCGGCTCCAGAAAATATCCGGCAGATGCATAACTCATAAAGCCTTTCTTCGGCGCGATCACCACATCACAGGTTCCCGCATAAATATAACTCTGGAGCTGCTCACTGAGCGTACCGTTGGAAGAATTGTAGTCGGTATTGATCGTCACGATCTCATGCTTATTGTCAAGTCCCAGATAGGTGCCGACCGCCTTTTCAAGCTTCTCCACCTGTTTCTCATCCAGATTGTCATCGCAAACCGCCACATACAATACCGTCTGAGGCTTTGTCAGAGAACCGTACAGGTAGTAACCGCCAACGATCACCAGCACAGCGATCACAACGATCGTCTGCAGATAATAATCTTTAAAAAACTGGAACTTGCCCTTACTGTCCAATTTTTCGTACTCTGCTTTGTAATCTGTGTCATTCCGCTGCTGATAGATCAGCCCGTCCTTTTTCACCTTGCTCTTTTCATCCTCTACGGAATCATCAAAAATTCTTGCCATATATGCCCCTGTACCTTTCGTTGTTTTATCCGGCTTTGCTGTAATATGCAAAGCTATCGTTGTAGTGTACAAATTTCGTTGTCTACCATATAATTTCGTTATTTTTTACCTTAACAGTATACAAAAATAATCCTGTCCCCACAAGGAGACAGAATCATTTTTTATAGTATTTATATTATTTTCATAATTGCAGATCATGCCGTTCCAATAATATAGATCACCAGATACATAAGAACCATCAATCCGTTGATGATCACACCAAGTGACGGAAACAGCTGGCGGATATTCTCCAGCTTCAGGCTGATCATCCCAAGGACAAAGCCCCAGATATTGATCACTGCCAGGACTACACCCCAGATGCCGATCCATATGCCGGCATTGCCGCCTGCCTGCCCGGACAAAATACAGAGTACCAGAAACAGGACCAGTGACAGCAGCCCCAGGATTGTCGATGCAATTCCCTGCTTTGGATGCTTTTTGTCGGTCAGATGCAGACCGTCTTTTTTGCGTTTTTTCTTTATCATTGTCCTTTCTCACCTGCCTTTTGTGTTTCCTGCTGCCGGCTTTCCTTCTTTCTGCAGAACAAAATCCGGTGGAATATCCGAAACAGCACATAACCTGCCATTCCTCCAAGTGTATTCAGAAGCATATCATCCACATCACATGATCCAACCTTTGATACAAGCTGGATCAGCTCCACCAACAGAGAGGTCAGAAAACTGAGCAATGTGATCTTCCAGAACTTGCGCTGATTGCGTGAGATCACCGGAAGGACAAATCCAAAGGGCATAAAGCATACGATATTACCCAGAAGATTTAACATAACATAATACCCTCCGATTGCTCTCCAATAGCGCAGATACCTCCCGATCTCCTTAAACGGAACAAGACTATATTTGTATTCGTCACTCGGGACACGCCCAAGCTGCTCACTGAAGAACAGGAAATACACCAGTGCGATCAGGTAGATCACAAAGATAAACCATGACAGGATGCGGATTATTTTCTTCGCATTTTTCATTCCTAGCTCCTTAATACGATATCTTTCTCCTCCAGGGCATGGATAATCTTATCCATTGCCTTACCAACTTCCTCGTCCTTGAGCGTACGATCCGGTGCACGGAATACAATCTTGTATGCCATAGATTTGTAGCCCTGTGTCAGCTGTGCGCCCTCATAAATATCAAACAGAGTGACGGACTCAATAAGCTTGCCGCCCTTTGTGCGGATCGTCTCCTCGATATCTCCGGCAAGCACTTCCTTCTTCATTGTCAGACTGATATCTCTTGTCATTGCCGGGAACTTCGGAATGCCGACATACTTCACATCAAAGTTTGCCAGTTCAGAAAGCTGCTTCATATTGACAACAGCGATATATGCCTTCTGACCGATCGAGAAGTTGTCAAGTACCTCCGGATGAACCTCACCCAGATAAGCAACCTCGCAGCCCTCATAGATAACCTTTGCCTGACGTCCCGGATGCAGGAAGCTCTTACCTGCCTTCGGATCATACTGTGCTGCCTTCTTAAGCCCCATACGCTGCATCAGACTCTCCACAACACCCTTCATGGTAAAGAAATCTCCCTCACCGTACATTCCAAGAGTAAGCTGCATCTGCTCCTGTGGAAGCTCGGTAAGCGGCAGAGCCTTTGGAAGATAGACATTGGCAAGCTCATAAAGACGTACATTCTGATTACGGCGGTTATAGTTTGTTGCGAGAGAAGTCAGCATACCGCCAACGGCTGAGGTACGCATCACGCTGTAATCCTCTCCCAGAGGATTCATGATAGCGATGCTCTTGCGGAGCACATCGTCTGCAGGAAGCAAAAGCTTGTCATACACCTTCGGACTCTCGAAGGAGAAGGTCATCCCCTCCATGAAACCGTAAGCTTCCACAATATCTCTTGCCATATTCTCATGCTGCATCTTCTCGGAGAGACCACCTGCTGTTGCAGAACCGGAAGGCAGGGTCATCGGAATATTATCATAACCGAAGAAACGTGCCACCTCCTCTGCAAGATCTGCAAGACGCTCCAGATCCTGTCTCCAGGTTGGTACTAATACTTCCTTTTTCTCACGGTCTACCGTAAGCTCCAGCTTCTCAAAATAAGCGACCATGGTATCTTCATCAATGTCTGTTCCAAGCAGTGCATTGATCTTATCTACATTATAGGTGATCGTGATCGGCTCCTTCTTGACCGGATAAACATCAACCACGCCGCCGACAACCTCTCCTGCACCAAGCTCCTCGATCAGCTGACAGGCACGGTTCATTGCATCGATCGCATTGTTCGGATCAAGACCCTTTTCAAACTTCGCCTGTGCATCGGTACGCATTCCGAGCTTCTTACCGGATTTACGGATGTTAGTTCCATCAAAAGTTGCCGCCTCAAACAGCATTGTTGTAACGTCATCGGTGATTTTGGAATTCTCGCCGCCCATAATACCGGCAACGCCAACCGGCTTCTCGCCATCACAGATCACTAACATGGTATCATCAAGAACTCTCTCCTGACCATCCAGTGTCATGAAAGGCTCATCCTTCTTCGCCTTGCGCACAATGATCTTATGATCTGCCAGCTTATCCAGATCATACGCATGCATTGGCTGTGCATACTCCTCCATCACATAGTTTGTGATATCCACGATATTGTTGATCGGACGGATACCGACAGAAGCAAGACGACGCTGCATCCACTCCGGTGACGGAGCAATCTTGATATTTTTAACAACGCGTGCGGTATAGCGGGAGCAAAGCTCCGGTGCCTGCACCTCTACGGATACATAATCATTGACGTCCTCACCGTTACCGGTCACAGTCACCTCAGGAAGCACCAGATCCTTACGGAAGGTTGCTGCCACCTCTCTGGCAATACCGATCTGACCGAAGCAGTCCACACGGTTTGATGTTACCTCGTACTCGAATACAACATCATGAAGACCTAACAGCTCAACAGCGTCAGAGCCAACCGGTGCGTCTGCATATTCCGGATTATCGCTTAAGATATAAATTCCATCCTCGGCCGCATCCGGATACATATCACAGTTTGAACCGAGCTCCTCGATCGAACACATCATACCAAAGGAATCAACACCTCTTAATTTACCCTTCTTGATCTTAAAGCCGTTCTCGGACTCGCCGTCTTTATGGCTGCTTGCCACATGACCACCATCCAGAACAACCGGCACCTTATCGCCTTCCTTTACATTTGCAGCACCGGTCACGATCTGTACCTCACTGCCTGCCTCATCGATCTGCACCTGACAGATCACAAGCTTATCTGCATCCGGATGCTTCTCGATCTTATTGATCTTTCCAACGATGATCTTGTCCAGATTCTTATCTAACTCTGTGTATCCCTCAACCTTCGTTCCCGATAAGGTCATTGCATCCATATATTCCTGTGCCGTACAATCCAGATCCGGCACATATGCCTTTGTCCATGACATTGAACTATTCATGTTATTTCCTTCCTTTCTTTCCGCTGTTTCTCTCTATGTGATTAGAATTGCTTTAAAAATCTGGTATCATTCTCGTATAACAGTCTCATATCGTCAATTTCGTACTTGAACAATGCAATTCGCTCCAGACCGACACCAAATGCAAAGCCGGTATACTCCTCCGGATCAATGCCGCTCATCTCAAGCACATGCGGATGAACCATTCCGCAGCCAAGGATCTCAACCCATCCCTCTCCTTTGCAGAAACGGCAGCCCTTACCGCCACACTTGAAGCAGGTTACATCCATCTCGGCACTCGGCTCCGTGAACTGGAAATGATGCGGACGGAACTTAACCTTTGTGTCTTCACCAAACAGTCTCTTTGCAAACTCCTGAAGCGTTCCCTTCAAATCAGAGAAGGTGATGTTCTTATCGACAACAAGTCCCTCGATCTGATGGAAAGTCGGAGAATGTGTTGCATCCACCTCATCGGAACGGAACACTCTTCCCGGTGCGATCATGCGGATCGGAAGCTTGCCCTTCTCCATCTCATGTACCTGAACAGAAGAGGTCTGGGTACGAAGAAGAATATCCTGTGTAATATAGAAGGTATCCTGCTCATCCTTTGCAGGATGGTCTGCCGGAATATTAAGTGCCTCAAAGTTGTAATAGTCACGCTCAATCTCCGGTCCCTCTACAACCTCGTAGCCCATGCCGACGAAAATATTCTCTACTTCCTCTAAGGTCTTGGTATTCGGATGACGATGTCCCTCCGGAATGCGCTGACCCGGAAGCGTTACATCGATTGTCTCCGCCTTCATCTTCTCCTCGCGGAGTGCCTGCTCAAAGGCTTTCTTTTTCTCCTCAAGGTGCTCCTCGATCTTGCTTCTGGCATCATTGACCATCTGACCAACCTTCGGACGATCCTCCGGTGCAACATCCTTCATTGACTTAAGGATTGATGTCAGCTCTCCCTTCTTTCCCAAAAATGACACCTTGATCTCATTGAGCTTCTCCAGCTTATCAGAGGAGTCAATCTGTGTCATTGCTTCATCCATGATCTGCTTTAACTTGTCTTTCATCATTAACCTCCAGTAATTATTGTAAAATAAAAGAACGCGGAAACAAAAGTTTCCTAAAATAAAGAAAAACTCCCTGCATCGCAAGGAGCTTAAATATCATAAGGTATCCGGCTTCCTCCCGACACAGACATGTCAGGGACGGAGTCAACCGCGGTACCACCCTGTTTCTTATGTAAGCAAAAATATACACTGTATACTTCACATAAACACTTCATTGCACGTAACGTGTGCGAATCGTCAGACAATACTCAAACGAATCTGTACACCGGAACCCGGATCATATCAGATACGATTTTCCTGTCTGCAGCTCACATGGGAAATTCAACACTGCCGGGAACGTAAGAATGCTTTCAGCCGATGGCATCCTCTCTCTGACCGGATTGGCACTGTCTACTAAACACGATCACAGCCTTTACATTTGGTTGTATGATAGCATACTTTGAATCCTTTGGCAAGACCCTTTTGTTGTTCCTGTCATCGTTCCTGTATACTTTATCATTCCCGTAATTGTCTTTGTGGCTTTTACTGCTCCTGCAGCTTTTTCACGATCTTTTCGAAGTGCATCGCATGGGAAGCCTTGACAAGCACTGCGTCCCCTTTTCGGATCTCGCCGATCCCCTTTTCCAGAAATTCATCCAGATCCGGATAATACAGATGTGTTCCGTTATATCCGCCCCGGCTGCTGACATCACAAATGCCCTCCTCATAGTTTTTCGCAAGGGAGCCGATGGAAATGATCACGGAAATGCCCTTCTGTGCCGCATACTGACCGACCTCATAATGCAGCTTCGTCTCATCCGTACCCAGTTCAAACATATCTCCGATCACAGCGACCGTTCTGGCATCCTCGACCTCATGAAGTACATCAATGCCTGCCTTCATGGAGACCGGATTAGCATTGTAGCAATCGTCCATAATTGTCATACTGTCTGTCTGTATGATATGACCGTGACCGCCCACCGGCTCATAGGACTCAATGCCCTGCCTGATCTGCTCCAGAGAAAGTCCGAGAAGGAGTCCCACTGATGCAGCTGCAAGTGCATTGGAGATCATATGCTTTCCCGGTGCCGGTACCGTCACTGAGATCTCTCCCTCCGGAGTATGCAGCGTAAAACGGCTTCCGGCCAGTCCGAGACTCTCACAGTCCTTTGCCTGAACAGACGGTGCCTTTGACGCACTCTCATCCCCACTGATTCCATAAAATACCGGCTCCGTGATCCGCGGATCCTTATCAAGTGTACTAAGCTTATCGTCATTCCAGTTTAATACGGCAGTCCCGTCCGGCTTCAGATAATCAAAAATCTCTGTCTTCGCTTTGAGAATACCGTCCCTGGAGCCGAGATTTTCCAGATGGCACTGCCCGATGTTGGTGATCACGCAGTAATCCGGTTTAGCCATCCTGGCAAGACGTGTCATCTCTCCGAAATCACTGATTCCCATCTCAAGCACTGCTGCCTCGTGATGCTCTCTGATCCGGAAGATCGTTAACGGCAGACCAATCTCATTATTGAAATTGCCGAGTGTCTTTAAGGTATCGTACTTCTGTGAGAGAACCGCGGCGATCATTTCCTTGGTTGTCGTTTTGCCGACACTTCCCGTGATACCGACTACCGGGATCGTCAGATTCTCCCGGTAAAACTCCGCCATATCCTTCAACGCCTGCTCACAGGACTCTACACGGATATACGGCTTTGTCTCATCCACCGGCGGCTCTGTTGACATACAGCAGCACGCTCCGTCCTTATATGCCCCCGGGATAAATGTATTGCCGTCCACGCGCGCACCCTTGATCGCCACAAACAGTCCGCCCTTTTCTACCTGACGGCTGTCGATCGTAATGGCAGTAAGCTCCGTATTCTTCCGGCTCTCCGGTCCGGTATAAACACCGCCGACCGCCTGCGTTACTGCCTCCAAAGTCATTCCCTTCATAATCCGGTCCTTTCTGGTCAATATCTTTATATCCATTGTGAATGCTTCATCATCTCTGCTGTATTATTCGTATTTCTTCATTGCCTCCTGAATGATCGTCTCACAGAGTGTGCCGTAATCAACACCAACTGCCTTTGCTTCCTGCGGAAGAAGGCTGGTCGGTGTCATGCCCGGAAGGGTGTTGGCTTCCAGACAGTACATCTCATCGTTATCATTTAACAGGAAATCAATTCTTCCATATACCTCAAGCTTGAGTGCATGATAAACGTCCAACGCATACCCCTGCATTCTCTTTGTAAGCTCTTCACTTAACTCAGCCGGGCATACATCCTCTGCCATGCCGGCCTGATACTTTGTCTTATAATCATAAAAGCCGGTCTTTGGAATGATCTCGATCACCGGAAGTGCCCTCCCCGCCACAACGCCGGCAGAAAATTCTCTTCCGTGAATGCACTCCTCAACGACGACCTCATCCTCATAATGGAAGGCAAGCTTTAATGCCTCCTCATACTGCTCCTCGTTCTCCGCAAAGCTTACACCGACACTGGAACCACCGCAGCAAGGCTTTACCACGCACGGGAAACCAAGCTCCTCTTTCACTCTCTCCGCAGTGTCCTTTGCTCCCTTTTTGAAGGAAAAGCCCTTCGGCGTCGGAACATTCGCTGCCTGAAACATCTTCTTGGCAACGCCCTTATCCATCGCCATGGCACTACCCAGATAACCGGATCCTGTGTAACGGATACCCATCACATCAAATGCCGCCTGCACCTTTCCGTTCTCTCCCTCAGCACCATGAAGTCCCATATACACAATATCCGCCATACGACAGATCTCGATCACGTTTGGTCCAAACAGACAATCCGGATCGCCCTCTCTCATGGCACGGATCTGATCCAGATCCGGATCGACAGACTGAATCTGATCGGACAGCTTTGTAAGCTGTGGATCCCCGTCAAAAATACCGGTCAGATCGTCACCGCTTTTCCTGTGTCCAAGAAATATATCAAGAATCACCGCCTGATGTCCCTTTTCACGCAGTGCTTTGCAAACCTGTGTTGCAGAATTGATCGATACGTCTCTCTCTGTGCTGAGACCTCCTGCTAATACTACTATTTTCATTACTAATCCTCCTTTTCCGCTGCTTCCGTCTGTCGGAAACGCTCCGGCGTTCCTTCTTCTCTATAATTCCGTATAATGACTAGTATACGGGACAAAATATGCAATAAATATACGGAAAATGTTATTCACTTTGCAAATCCTGCTCCTGCATAAATCCATCATACACCATATCAATATATTCCCAGATTTCCTCCCTGCCTTCCTTTGTCATGGAAGAATACGGAATCACCGGCGTTCCCTCAACAACGCCCAGCGTCTCCTTGATCTGCTTAATCTGCTTTGCCTTCTGGGAGCGTTTGATCTTGTCCGCCTTTGTGGCAATGATGATCGGATTAAACCCATAATGGGTGCACCACTCATACATCTGCAGATCGTTCTGATTCGGCTTGTGGCGGATATCCACCAGAAGAAAGATCAGGCGCAGTACCTTTGAACCGTCCAGATAGCGGTTGATCATCTTGCCCCACTTCTCCACGGTCTGCTGGGATACCTTGGCATAGCCGTAACCCGGCAGATCCACAAAATAAAGAAGATCGTTGATATTATAAAAGTTGACGGTCTGTGTCTTGCCCGGCTGTGAGGATGTTCTTGCCAGAGATTTACGGTTCATCAGCCCGTTGATAAGCGTGGACTTTCCCACGTTGGAACGACCTGCAAACGCCACCTCCAGCTTGTCATTCTCCGGCATCCTGCTGGTGATTCCACATACCGTTTCCAGATTTACTGACTTTATTTTCATGACAGTCTCCATTTCTTTGATTGTTCAAATACAGTCTCTTCTATGCCAGAGCTTCCTTCAGAACATCCTCCACACAGTGTACATACTGCAGTATGATTCCCTCTAAGATCTCTGTTTCCATCTCGTCAACGTCTCTGCTGTTTTCTTTCGGAACGAGAACCTCCTTGATACCTGCCTGCTTTGCAGCAAGAAGCTTCTCCTTTAATCCTCCGATCGGCAGCACGCGGCCGCGCAGCGTCACCTCACCGGTCATCGCAATATCCGCACGGACCGACTTTCCTGTCACAGCAGAATAGATTGCTGTTGTCATTGTAATTCCGGCAGACGGACCATCCTTCGGGGTTGCTCCCTCCGGCACATGAATATGTATATCATGCTTTTCAAAGTAATCCTCATCCACCTCATCCTGTACCAGAAAACGGACATAGGTCAGTGCGATCCTGGCTGATTCCTTCATCACATCGCCAAGCTTTCCGGTAAGCTCCAGCTTGCCGGTGCCGTTTAATGCAACGACCTCGATCTCCAGCGTCTCGCCTCCGACACTGGTCCAGGCTAATCCGCGCACGATGCCGACCTCGGGCTTTTCATTGGCAGCATTCGGCTTATAAACCGGCTTGCCAAGATATTCCTTGATGTTACGGTCTGAAATGCGAAGCTTTGTCTTCGTTCCCTCATCCGCCTGCGCCACTGCCTTTGCAGCTTTGCGGCAGACAGAGGCGATTTTTCTTTCCAGTCCGCGCACGCCCGCCTCTCTAGTATAACGAAGGATCATGGTGCGCAGCGCCTTATCCGTAATAGTAAGCTGTGATCTTGTAATTCCGTTCTGCTTTAACTGTTTCGCCCACAGATGCTCCTTCGCAATATGGAACTTCTCATTCTCGGTATAACCCGGAAGCTCGATCACCTCCATACGATCAAGCAGCGGTCTGGAGATCGTATCTGTCCCATTGGCGGTACAAATGAAAAATGCTTTGGAAAGATCAAACGGAAGCTCCAGATAGTGATCGGAGAAATGCTTATTCTGCTCCGGATCCAGAATCTCTAAAAGTGCTGCTGCAGGATCTCCTCTTCCGTCACTGACCATCTTATCAATCTCATCAAAAAGGATCAGCGGATTCTTGACCTTGGCATTCTTGACCGCCGTGATGACTCTTCCCGGCATTGCCCCCACATAGGTTCTGCGGTGTCCGCGAAGCTCCGCCTCATCCCGGACGCCTCCAAGACAGATCCTGACATACTTGCGTCCAAGTGCCTTTGCGACAGATTTTGCGATCGAGGTCTTACCGGTTCCCGGCGGTCCGACGAGACAAAGAATTGTTCCTGTTCCCTCTTTATTAAGCTTCTTGACAGCAAGGTACTCCAGGATTCTCTCCTTGACCTTTTCCAGCCCGTAATGATCGGCATCAAGGATCTCCTTGGCGTGCTCCACGTCGGTATTATCCTGACTGGCTTTCTTCCACGGCATTGCAAGAAGTGTCTCCAGATAACCGCGGATCACTGCACTCTCGGAATTGTTGGAGCTGATCCTTTTATAGCGTCCAATCTCCTCTTTGATCTTTTTCTTAACCTTTGCCGGTGCCTTTAGTTTCTCAAGCTTGCGTTCAAACTTATCTGCCTCTGACTCGGCATCATCCTCGCCAAGCTCTTTGTGGATCGCCTTGATCTGTTCTCGCAGGTAATAATCCTTCTGATTATCCTCCACCTGCTGCTTCACCATCTCCGTAATCTCCCCCTGCAGTCTTAGGATTCCAAGTTCCCGTTCCAGCACGATCATTAATTCCGTAAAACGATCCTCTATCTGATCATGTTCAATAATACTCTGCTTTAAATGATAATGGATCGGAAGATTTGCCGTGATCATATAAATAATCTGATCCAGGTCAATACTCTCGCTGACAATATCCTGAAGCTGCTGCCCCATCTTGCCCTGCCGTTCGGCATATTCCCGGAAAAGCTGCTTGATCTGGCGGATCATAGCCACACGCTTAAGCTGTTTCGTCGGCTCTCCGTGGTTTGACAGAATCTGGACATTATCCCAGACGTCCTCTTCGTCCTCATCCACCTGCACCGTTGCCATGATGTAGCCTGCATCAACCGTCTCCAGCGCCAACAGATGTGCTCTCTTCCCGCCCTCAAGAACAACACGGACATATTTGTCCGGCATTCTTGCGATCTGCTTTACTTTTGCAACAGTTCCCACCTCAAACAGATTATCCATATTGACGTCACTGTTTTCTGCATCTTTTTTTGCCACGGTAAAAACCATCTGGTCATCGTTCATCGCTGCTTCCATTGCGCTGACCGTCTCTGCCTTAGCCACCTCGATATATGCTGTAACCCCTGGCAGTGCCACCACATCCCGCAGCGCCATTAAAGGTTTCTTGATCATAAAACTTCTTGTTTCCTTTCTATTCACAGATATCCTCTGCGACCGATTTATTGTCAAAAAGAGGGTGCCAAAAAGCAGCCCTCTCTTTTATCTTTTCTTACGCAATCTCATCCTTCGGCTTTGACTCTGAAGAAATCTCTCTGCGCTCATCATCCTTCGTTACCAGGATCGGCTCTGCATTTCCCTTCGCCGCTTCCTCAGTAATGATACACTCTACGGCATCCTCATCCGATGGTACCTCATACATTGCATTCATCATGACTGACTCGATGATCGCACGGATACCTCTCGCACCGGTGCCTCTCTCAATTGCTCTCTCCGCAATTGCACGGATTGCCCCATCCTCAAAGGTCAGTTTCACGCCGTCTAACTCAAACAGCTTTTTGTACTGCTTGGTGATCGCATTTTTCGGCTGGACAAGAATGCGCTCCAGAGCCTCCTCGTCCAGAAGATCCAGACCTACGTTTACCGGAAGACGTCCGATCAACTCCGGTATCAGACCAAACTTGACAAAATCCTCCGGGAGAACCTGCTTGAAAAGCTCACCGACATTCTCATCCTGCTTATCTGCGATCTCAGAATTGAATCCGATGGACTTCTGTCCTATACGCGAACCGATGATCTTATCCAGACCATCAAAGGCTCCTCCACAGATAAATAAGATGTTGGTCGTATCAAGCTGATAAAACTCCTGATGCGGATGCTTTCTGCCTCCCTGCGGCGGCACGCTTGCCACGGTTCCCTCAAGGATCTTTAAAAGAGCCTGCTGAACACCTTCACCGGATACATCACGCGTGATGGAAACATTCTCTCCCTTGCGGGTGATCTTGTCGATCTCATCAATATAAATGATGCCGTGCTGTGCACGTTCCATATCATAATCTGCTGCCTGAATGATCTTAAGAAGAATGTTCTCCACATCCTCACCGACATAACCGGCTTCCGTCAATGCTGTCGCATCGGCAATCGCAAACGGTACGTTTAAGATCTTTGCCAGTGTCTGCGCCAGAAATGTCTTTCCGGAACCGGTTGGTCCAAGCATGATGATGTTACTCTTCTGAAGCTCCACGTCCATGCTCTTCTCTGATAATACTCTCTTATAATGATTATAAACAGCGACAGACAATACCCTTTTGGCATCCTCCTGACCAATCACATACTCATCCAGAAATTCCTTCATTTCTTTTGGTTTCAGAAGATTGATCTCTGTTCCATTGTCGTAAGATAAGTTGCCGCTTTCCAGCTCATCCTCGATGATCTCGTTACACAGATCAACACATTGCTCACAGATGTAAACCCCCGGTCCGGCAATCAGCTTTCGTACCTGATCCTGTGTCTTGCCACAGAAAGAACATTTTAATCTGCCTTCGTCTTTCTTTCCTGCCATTCTAATCTCCAATCATATAATTTTAATGATATCCCACTTATGAACGCTTTGTAATAACATGATCTACAAGACCATATGCCTTTGCCTCCTCGGCGGTCATATAGTTATCGCGCTCTGTATCCGCTGCAATGATGTCAAGCGGTTTTCCTGTATTCTCTGCCAGGATCTGGTTCAGGCGCTCTCTTGTCTTTAAGATCTGCTCTGCAACGATGCGGATCTCTGTCTCCTGTCCCTTCGCGCCGCCGGATGGCTGATGGATCATGATCTCTGCGTTCGGCATTGCATAACGCTTGCCCTTGGCACCGCCTGCCAGAAGAAATGCGCCCATGCTGGCAGCAAGTCCCATACAGTAGGTTGCCACATCACACTTAATGTAGTTCATGGTATCATAAATCGCAAATCCGGCGCTCACAGAGCCTCCCGGACTGTTGATATAAAGACTGATATCCTTGCCCGGATCCTGAGACTCCAGAAACAGAAGCTGGGACACGATCAGACTCGCAATATCATCATTAACCTCATTGCTCAGGAAAATGATACGATCCTGTAATAATCTGGAATAAATATCATACGAACGCTCTCCACTGCTCGTTTTCTCAATGACGTACGGTATACTGTAACTCATACTAACCCTTCATTCCTTTCTCCGCCCGCAAAACTCACGCTACGGGCACAATTATGCGTTTTCTTTGTAAAAAACGCCAGTCCCGCCTGCCGGAAGGGCAGGACAGCGACTGACGCCTGAAATACATGATTTATTTCTCAACTGCAGCGTCAACAACCAGTTCAACTGCTTTCTGTACAGCCAAATCAAGGGAAATCTGCTTCTTCTCTTCCTCGCCTACCAGCTCTTTTAACTTGTCTGCTTCCATCTGATACATCTCCGCCATCTTCTCAAGCTCTTTCTCAAGATCCTCATCAGATGTCTCAATGTTCTCTGCTGCTGCAACAGCCTCAAGAACAAGACGGCTCTGGATACGCTTTAATGCCTGTGGCTTAAGTTCTGCGGTAAGGCTCTCCGGTGTCATGCCTGTGAACTGCATATACTGCTGCAGAGACAGCCCCTGTGACTGGATACGCTGTGCAAACTCCTGTACCATCTGACGAACCTGTGTATCTACCATAGGATCCGGAATCTCCATTGTTGCATTCTCGATGATCTTTCCTACGACATCCTCTTCCTTTTCTCTCTTAAGAGCTGCTTCCTTGTTCTCAAGAAGCTTCTTCTTTAAGTCCTCTTTGTACTCGTCAACGGTATCGAACTCAGATACATCCTGTGCGAAATCATCATCCACCTCAGGAAGCTCTTTCACCTTGATCTCCTTTACCGTCACCTTGAATACTGCCGGCTTACCCTGCAGTTCCTCAGCCTGATACTGCTCCGGAAATGTTACGTTGACCTCTGTCTCTTCACCGATCTTCTTGCCGATGAGCTGCTCCTCAAAGTTATCAATGAAGGAATGAGATCCGATGGTCAGAGGATAATCCTCTCCCTTTCCGCCTTCAAACGGCTCACCGTCTACAAATCCCTCGAAATCAATTGTTGTGATATCGCCATCCTCAACAGCTCTGTCCTCGATCGTGATCATTCTGGAATTACTCTCACGAACCTTATCGATCTCAGCCTGAAGCTCCTCATCGGTCACCTCTGCTGTCTTCTTCTCTACTTCGATTCCCTTATAGTCTCCAAGAGTAACCTCCGGCTTTACGGCAACAGTTGCTGTAAAGATGAATGATTTGCCCTTCTCGATCTGAGTCACATCGATAGAAGGCTGTGCTACGATCTCAAGCTCGCTCTCCTTTGCTGCGGACTCATATGCTCCGGGGATCAGATCATTGGCAGCATCCTCATAGAAAACACCTGCGCCATACATTTTCTCGATCATCGCACGTGGTGCTTTACCTTTACGGAAGCCCGGAAGAGATATCTTGCTTTTGTTTTTCTTATATGCTTTATCTAATGCAGTTTCAAACTCCTCTGCGCTCACCTCGATCGTCAGCTTTGCCATACTCTTTTCTAAAGTTTCTACCTGTACACTCATTTTATAATTTCCTCCTTAATATTTCACGGACAATACGCCGCAATTAACCATTGATATACTATAGCATGAATAATTCCACATTAGCAAGTCTTTTTCACAAATTTATGGGATTACATGCCCCTTTTTATACAATACTTTGACAACCCGGTCGACATACTTCTCGCAAAGCTCCTGCGTTTCTGCCTCAACCATCACACGAATCACCGGCTCCGTGCCACTTTCGCGGATCAGGATACGACCGTTATCGCCCAGTGCCTTTGCGACCTCCTCAGTAGCTGCCACCACATCCGGATCGTTTTTGGCTGTCGGCTTATCCCCGACTCTGACATTTTTAAGAAGCTGTGGATAGATCGTCAGGCCCTTTCGAAGCTCGGAAAGCTTCTGTTTCTTCTCCAGCATGACCTCCATCAGCATCAAAGAGGTAAGCACGCCGTCACCGGTCACTGCATACTTGCTGAAGATGATATGTCCGGACTGCTCTCCTCCGAGAGAATGTCCATACTGCATCATGTTGGCATTGACGTACTTGTCACCGACCGCCGTCTTTTCATAGGAAATGCCAACCTTATCAAATGCCTTATACAGACCAAGGTTTGACATGATGGTTGTCACAACGGTATTGTTGTTTAACTCTCCCTTGTCCTTCAGATAACAGCCGCAAAGGTAAAGAATACAGTCGCCATCGATTACCTGACCCTTATCATCTACGGCAAGACAGCGATCCGCATCACCGTCATAGGCAAAGCCGATATCCAGATCATTGTCCACAACATACTTCTGAAGGTTTTCGATATGAGTGGAGCCGCAGTTATCATTGATATTGGTTCCATCCGGCTCCATACCGATCGCATAGGTCTTGGCACCCAGTGCATCGAACACACCCTTTGCCACGGAATAAGAGGAGCCGTTGGCGCAATCCAGACCAACACGGACATTCTTGAAGGAACGTGTCGCCAGTGACATCAGATAACCAATGTAGCGGTGTCTTCCGATCGCATAATCAACCGTGCGTCCGATATTATCCCTTGTCGCAAACGGGATCGTATCCTCCGGACTGTCAATATAAGTTTCGATCTTCTCCTCAACCTCTGCCTCCAGCTTGTGACCGTTTCCGTTGATCACCTTCAAACCGTTATCGTAATACGGATTGTGGCTTGCTGAGATCATGATACCGCAGTCAAACTGCTCGGTACGCACAACATAGGACACGCTCGGTGTCGGGGTGACATGCAGCAGATAAACATCTGCTCCGCTGGCAGTAAGTCCTGAGGAAAGTGCATCCTCAAACATATAGCTGGAGCGTCTGGTATCCTTTCCAATAACGATCTTCGCCTTGTGCTCCTGTCCATAATACCATCCCAGAAATCGTCCGACTTTATATGCATGTACCACATTAAGGTTTACATTCGCCTCTCCGCGGAAACCATCTGTTCCAAAATATTTCATAACTGATTTCATTCCTTTCCAAAAACACGTTTCTTGTAATTATCGCAGTATTTCAATCATATCATATTCATTTTTTGAAATCAATGCTTTTACCCGGCACGGTAAACATTTCCCTGTCCCCTGAAAAAATCTCCCTGTCTTTCTCAAAATTTAAAATTGCCGTGTACAACACGGCATATAGTAAAAATTTATTGGTAAAATTAGCATAATTTCTATAAAATAGTATTATAATCACCAACTTTTAGGAGGTACACAAACAAATGAAAAAAAATCCTGTCGCACTTCAGACCCAAGATTTTGCACTCCAGCTTGCCAAGCTGCGGGAAGCCAGAGAGATCAGCGCATGTGCCATGAGCTACGATCTCGGGCACAACCGGAGTTATATCAATGGAATTGAGCTCCAGAAATATCTTCCCTCGTTTACGGAATTTATTGAAATATGCAATTACCTGAATGCCACTCCCAATGATCTTTTTCTTTCCGCTTCGGATTCGGCTTCCCTTCAGGTTATTTCGCCATCCAAGCTTCTGACAGTACTGCTTCCCCTGTGTGACGAGCTGACTCCGCGTCAGGTCAGTTATCTGTATTATCTTCTCCGGGATTTTCTCCCCTGATCCGTCCCGGCCGTACCGGACCTGCTGTCATTCTCCGAAATGACAGCAGGTTTTGCGCTGCGACAATGTCTGGAACCGGTATCCTTTCTCTTCAAACATAGTAATGACTGCCTCCAGACTGTCAAGCGTTGCCCGGTTACTGCCGGAGTCATGCATCAGCACCACCGGATCCTGTACCCGGAAGGCATCTTTTTTCACATTAGCAAGAATGCTCTCAACGCCGGGATGCCCGACGGAATCCTCCGCACTGACGTTCCAGTCCGCAAATTCCATCTTCTCCTCATGAAGTCTTTCCACGATTTCTTCTTTATAAGAACGGATATAACAGTTTGCGCTCCCCCACGGGAACCGCCACAGCTTCGGCTGATACCGGAATTTCTCCTCCAGCAGATCCTTTACCTTATGAACATCCTCATAATATGCCTCACAGGACTGATAGATATCACACGATTCATGTGTATAAGTGTGAACTCCGACCTCATGCCCTTCTTTCAATTCCCTTTCAACCACCTCCGGCATCTCTTCCACCTGCTGCCCGATCAGAAAAAACGTCGCCGGAATATCATGCTTTTTCAGAATATCCAGATATTGCTGTGTCAGACAGCTTGGTCCGTCATCAAAGGTCAGATAGACTACCGGCTGTGATGTCGCTGCTCCTTTCGGGACAGCACTTGCCGGCTGCGTTGTCACATTTACGCTGAGCGTTTCGGTATACCTCTTCACCTGTTTTCTTTCAAACCCGAGTATTGCTGCAGCGGTCAGTAGTGTAAGCCCTGCCAGACATATCATTTTTTTCTTATTTTCCGTCATTTTTCCATCCTGAATATCACCCTTTGTTTCACCCTATTCTGTTTTCTTTCCTTCTATGCCGGGAATGCCGAAAATGTTTGCGAAAATCTTTAAGTATTTTCTTGATTTCCCCCTCATATTACGATATACTTTAATTACTTAGGTCTGTTTCAGACCGACATTATACTATATGCCGTGCTACGGCGGAATGGAGGACTATATGAAATTTGGTTTTTTTGATGATCCAAATAAGGAGTACGTCATCACCACACCGAAGACGCCACTTCCTTGGATCAATTATCTGGGAAGCACCGATTTTTTCTCGCTGATTTCCAATACCTGCGGAGGCTACAGCTTTTATAAGGATGCAAAGCTTCTGCGTCTGACCCGTTATCGTTACAACAATATTCCAAATGATGAGGGTGGACGTTATTACTACATCAAGGACGGCGATACCGTATGGAATCCGGGCTGGATGCCGGTCAAAACAGAGCTTGACTCTTATGAGTGCCGCCATGGTATGGGGTACAGCCGTTTCACTTCTGTGAAGAACGGTCTGGAGGCATCTCTCCTTGCATTTGTTCCTCTGAACGACAGTTGTGAAGTCAATCAGATCAAACTGACAAACAAGTCATCCGAGAAGAAGAGCTTTACTCTCTTTTCTTACATTGAGTTCTGTCTCTGGAATGCGATGGATGATATGACCAACTATCAGCGTAATTTAAATACCGGTGAGGTTGAGGTTGTTGATTCTACGATCTATCACAAGACAGAGTACCGCGAGCGTCGTAATCATTTTGCAGTATATTCTGTAAATGCTCCGGTTGACGGTTTTGATACAAGCCGCGACGAGTTCCTCGGTGCATACCGCGGAGTAACAGATCCTCAGGTTGTAGAGGAGGGCAAGTCCCACAACTCTATCACCAGTGGATGGTATCCGATCGGCTCCCATCAGATCAATGTTACTCTTGAGCCGGGTGAGACAAAGAGCTTCATCTTCGTTCTCGGTTACTGCGAGAATCCAAAGGATGAGAAGTTCGTTGCTCCAAACGTTATCAATAAGAAGCCTGCCGATGTGCTTCTTGCAAAATATCAGACAGACGAACAGGTTGATGCTGCCCTTGCTGCCCTGAAAGCTAACTGGGAAGATCTTCTTTCCAAGTTTACCGTAAAGTCTGATGAAGAAAAGTTAGACCGTATGGTAAATATCTGGAACCAGTATCAGTGTATGGTTACCTTTAACATGTCCCGTTCCGCTTCCTACTATGAGTCAGGAATCGGTCGTGGTATGGGATTCCGTGATTCCTGTCAGGATCTGCTCGGTTTCGTACATCTGATTCCTGAGCGTGCCCGTGAGAGAATCATTGACATCGCTTCTACCCAGTTCCAGGACGGAAGTGCTTATCATCAGTACCAGCCACTGACCAAGAAAGGTAATGCAGATATCGGATCCGGCTTCAACGATGATCCAATGTGGCTTGTTGCCTGTGTATCTGCTTACATCCGTGAGACAGGTGATACAACGATTCTCGATGAGATGGTTCCATTCGATAATGATGAGTCAACCGCAGTACCTCTTCTTGAGCATCTGAAGAGATCCTTCGATTACATCGTAAATCACAAGGGACCTCACAACCTTCCTCTGATCGGTCGTGCTGACTGGAATGACTGTCTGAACTTAAACTGCTTCTCTGAGCAGCCCGGCGAGTCCTTCCAGACCTTCGGTCCAAGTGAGGGACCTGTTGCAGAGTCTGTATTTATCGCAGGTATGTTCGTGAAATATGGTAAAGAATATGCAGATCTCTGTGAGTTCATCGGCAAGCAGGATGAAGCTGACCGTGCCCGCGCTGAGGTTTCTGCCATGAACGATGCGATCCTCAAGGACGGCTGGGATGGCGACTGGTTCGTTCGTGCTTACGATGCACATGGAGACAAGGTTGGTTCCAAGGAATGTGAAGAGGGTCAGATCTACATTGAGCCACAGGGCTTCTGTGTACTTGCCGGTGTCGGTGTGGAGACCGGTGAAGCCAAAAAGGCACTGGATTCCGTTAAGGAGAAGCTTGATTCCAAGTACGGTATTGTCCTCCTTCAGCCTCCATACACCAAATATCATGTAGAGCTTGGTGAGATTTCTTCTTACCCACCTGGATATAAAGAGAACGCCGGTATCTTCTGCCACAACAACCCTTGGGTTTCCTGTGCAGAGACAGTGATCGGTCGCGGTAACCGTGCATTTGAGATCTATCGCAAGACATGCCCTGCTTACATCGAGGACATCAGTGAGATCCACTGCACAGAGCCATATGTATATTCTCAGATGATCGCCGGTAAGGATGCACACTTCTTCGGTCAGGCTAAGAACAGCTGGCTGACAGGTACTGCTGCATGGACATTTGTCAATGTATCCCAGTACATTCTCGGTGTTGTTCCTACTCTGAAGGGACTTAGCATTGATCCTTGTATCCCTGCCGAGATGGGAACGAAGTTCACCATGACAAGAAAGTACCGCGAGGGTGTTTATAACATCACCGTTGAGAACGACAATAAGGTTGAGAAGGGCGTTGCCAAGCTGATCGTAGACGGCAAAGAGCTTACCGGAACAACTGTTGTTCCTTATGAGAAGGGTAAGACCGAGTACAACGTAACTGTTGTAATGGGCTAATCCATTCTCCTTTATATTGACCGATTGAGAACGATCCGGGATAAGAAAATCCCGGATCGTTTTTTGTTGGTATTCAGAGATTCTCCGATCATGCCGATATTATATCCGGGAAGGCAAAGGATGGCATTCACCATATCATGACAGAATAGAGGAAATAGAATGGATGCATCTGTAAACAAAGAAGAAAAAAGCACACAGAATATCAATCAGGTGATCAAGGAAGCACTGTTTAAAATGTCCGATCCGACACCGGACATGACGGATGAGGAGCGGGAAAGCTATCATCGGAAGCTTCTTGCGAAACTGGAGAGTGGTCAGAAGCTGACCTCACAGGAGCTGGCATTTCTGCGGACGAACGATCCTGCAGCATATCAGAAAGCACGCCGCATGGAACAGAAACGCCAGTGGCTGACAGAGCAGATGAAGAAGTGTAAATCAAAGCAGGAGGTTTCGGATGTGGTCAATGATGCGATCGCACATGTATCCGAGAAGGATCCGGACCGCAATGCGATCATCGCGACTTACCGGGAAGCTTACAAGGAGTTTCGCAAAACTCCCGGTTACTGCAGACTTCCGGATACCAGAAAGGAAGCCGAGGAGGAAGAAAAACGCGGCAAGAAACGACAATATGCCGGAGACATTGACTCAGACAGCGATGTGACACCGCTTGCGGAAGTGTATGATGCCCTTCCGGTATTTGACGCAAAGGGATGATCCGACAACAGTTGTTACAGCATAACACGATATAAACAGATAAGGCAGCCCTTTTCTTAAAGGAAAAGGAACTGCCTTGTTTTGATACAGTCACAAACTCCGCACACGGGATATATCACTGTACCCATAATCTTTCTTATCTTCCAAAAGTCTAATTGCTCTTTTGTTTCTTCTGATAGATCGTAAAATAATACTCGAGATCATAATAGGTCTGTTCGTCGGAGATGTGCGTCATCTCCCACTCCGGATCCTCATCGAGATTCGGAAAATGCGTATCCGCCTCATAATGATAATCAATCTTTGTGATATATGCTCTGTCGCAGTATGGAAGAAACTGGCGGTATATCTGCTCTCCTCCGATAATATAGATCTGTTCCTCCGGATAGGCTTTGATCTCCTCCAGTGCTTCTTCAATGCTGTGAACAATAACCGCATCGGAGTACCGGTAATCCTGTTTTCGGGTGAGGATCACATTCTTTCGTCCCTTTAATGTCGTTCCTCCCGGTAGTCCCTCCATCGTCTTTCGACCGCCAAGGATCACACCGCCCATCGTCAGCTCCTGAAACTGCTTCTTGTCCTGCGGGATGCTTACGAGCAGCTCCCCCTTATTGCCTATCGCCCAATTGCTGTCTACCGCTGCGATCAGTCTCATTACCATTCCTCCTTCGGTTTCTTATCTACAAATAAATATTCATATTCTGCCGGGATCTCTGCCTTAATATAAATCCCCTCGTTCCGGTAATCCTCCTCCAGGATCTTTCCAATGCCTCGCACCGTACTGATTCCAGCCGCCTCCGCATAGGAAAACGTCTTCTCCACGACAAGCTTTCCCTCTCTGGCAGTCTTTGAAATTGCTTCGATCAGATCCGGGATTCCGTCTCCCGTTTTGGCAGAAATACGAACCGTCCTGTCTGCCTTCAGATCCTTCAGCACATCTGCTCCGTCCGAAAGATCGATCTTATTAAATGCCGTGATGATCTTTTTGTCACCGACCTCCAGCCGGTGAAGTGTCTCATACACAGTAAACATCTGTGCATCCATATCCGGATTGGAGCAGTCCACCACATGAATGATGATGTCTGCATATTTTGCCTCCTCCAGCGTACTGCGGAATGCCTGGATCAGATGATGCGGCAGCTTACGGATAAAGCCGACCGTATCGGTAAGAAGAAATTCCTCTCCCTCCTCAGTGGTCAGCTTCCTTGTCGTTGGATCCAGCGTTGCAAACAGCTTATCCTGCGACAATACCCCTGCTCCGGTCAGATAATTTAAAAGCGTGGACTTACCGGCATTAGTATAACCAACGATCGCCACAACCGGAATGGAATTTTCCTGACGTTTCTTCCTGGTCAATGTTCTCGTTCTTGTAACCTGCTCCAGTTCCTTTTTAAGCTGGGAAATACGATTTCTTATCAGGCGGCGATCCTGCTCCAGCTTCTGCTCTCCGGGACCTCTCGTACCGATTCCGCCTCCAAGTCTGGAAAGCTCTGACCGTTCACCGATCAGGTGGGAAGAACGGTAGCGAAGCTGTGCCAGCTCCACCTGAAGCTTCCCCTCATTGGTAGTCGCATGCTTTGCAAAGATATCTAAGATCATGACCGTGCGGTCGATCACCTTGACATCCAGTGCATCCGAAAGGTTGCGAAGCTGTGCCGGACTTAATTCATCATCACAAACCACGGTATCCGCCTGTCTGCTGCGGACAAGCTGCGCTACCTCCTCGATCTTTCCTTTACCAATATATGTGCCGGGATGCATGCGTTCCCTCTTCTGTATCACCATACCAACCGTAACTGCTCCCGCTGTCTGACCAAGCTCTTCCAGCTCCTCCAGGGACTGTCTGGTATCATCGCCCTCTGCCGTCTCTACCCCGACAAGAATGATACGTTCCTGCCGTTCTTCGGTATCATATAATCTGTCCGCCATAACTGCTCCCTTTCTGTCTCCTGCCATTCACACTCTGCCGTACCGGCTAATTTACGCTCTCCTGTGTATCAATATAAGAGGAGGCGGTACCTGCCGGTGTCGCCGTCGACGTTGTTCCTGCCGGCCGTCTCGTTGCCGTTGGTGCCGTTGTCGTGCTTGTACCGGTACGTCCTGTATCTGCTGTACTTTTAGGTGCTGCCGTGCTTCCGGTGGTTCCCATTGTTGATGTCTGCGACTGTGGAGCTTTCGTAGCAGTTGCTCTTGTTGCTGACGTTGACACGTTATCATTATCCGCTCCGGTACCCGCAGCTGTGTTATCTCCTGTGTCATCGCTGCCTGTTGTCTGTGATGTACCTGCATCTGACGTCTGGCTCTGTACCGCCTCATTGCCCTTCGCCACTTCATTTCTCGTCTTTAAGAAACGGCACTCCTTCTTCATTGCCTGATCATCCGGATACTGCTTTAAATACTCCTGTGCGATCGAAAGTGCCTCACCGAAAAGTCCCTGACGTTCCATCAGCAGCATCTGATTCTTCCAGAGCTGCTTTGCCGCAGCGCCCTTCGCCGCACGGCGTGCCTTTGACAGATATTCATCCGCCTGACTGTAATCCTCCTGCTCAATCGCAAGCGTTGCCAATGAATTATAAGCGTTAAGCAGATATTCCCCACTGCCGTTTTTGATATATTTCTCCAGATATTTCTTCGCCTTGACCTTATCCTGCTGCTCCAGATAGAGCATGCCAAGATAATATCCTGCCTCGCGGTCTCCCTTCTGACTGGCTGAAAGCAGATACTCCTGTGCCTGCCCTGCCGCATCGGAATCGCCATTGTTCTGATAGATCACACCCATGCGGAAATATGCCTGCCAGTTCTCTTTGTTACCCTTTACTGCATTCCGGTACGCTGTAAGCGCCTCATCCGGACGGTTCAGTGCCTCTAATACAACTCCCTCACTGCACCATATCCTGTTATCAAGAGAGGCTGTATTCGTAAGCTTCAATGCTCTCTTGCAAAGAGACAATGCCTTTTCGTACTTCTGCAGATGCGTGTAAGCGATTGCCTCACCGAGGTACACCTGCTTGTTATTTACATTGGCAATGGTATTCTCCGTATCCTGATAAGCACGCTCAAACTGCTTGACAGCATCCTCATATTCGCCCTGCTCATTCAGGTACATGCCATAAGCAATATAATACTCGGCACGCTCATCATTTTCCTTGATCGCCTTCTTGAAAAATGTACCGGCATCCTCATACTCTCCTGCCTGCATCGCCTTGATCCCCTTCTGGTAGGAACGGTTGCCGGAACCGCAGCCTGCCATCAATACGCCACAGCTTAAGATTACCGCTGCCAGCCATGTCTGTTTTCTCATAATTGCCTCCATCTATCTATACAAATCGCATCGTTCTGGTTAACACATTCTGTCCTAAAAGTATAGCATAAAAACAGCAAAAGGGCAAAACCGGCGTTTTTCCCTTAATTCACACTGCATTACGAGCATTTTCCATACACAGGTAAAAAGAAAACCCTTCCATAACGGAAGGGCTCTCTTTCTCTCTCATTGTGACCTCAGGTCTGTACAAATGATCCTCTCAGGCTCAAAATCAATCCTTTGCTGCTGCAACAAGGCTCTTTAACTGCTTGCGTTCCTTTGCTGTAAATGTCTTCTTGTCGAACAACTCAGAAATGTACATCTCTAAACTGTCATCATCCCAGAACTCCACATCATCACGGATCATCTGGGTACGATAGGTATGCTTGTCGATCAGAATACGGTAATAGAAATATCTTCCATCTCTGTACTGCTCAACAAAACCTTTGCGAACCAGCTTGCCAAGAAATGTAGAAACTGTCTGTGGTTTCCATTCCTTACCATACTTGTCGTTTGCAAGAGTCATAATACGTGATAATCTTGCTCCATCCCCTATATCCCATACGCACTTCATAGTGATCTTCTCACTCTCCGTCAATGGCTTTGCTCTCATAATGAAATCCTCCTAGTATATCTGTTTAGTCCTCTCACCATTATGCATAATCTAGTCTGCAAGAACTATTATATGCTTTACATTTATAATGTAACAAATCGTATTATATGGGTCAAGCACTTTCCTGTGATTTCTTTTTGAACTTTCTTTGTCCAAATTGTGAATGACAACTAAGAGACAATTCATAATAGTACATAACTCATAAAAGTAGAATTTTTCCATTCGAGTGCGGGTCAGATACAGTAATTGTCCCCACCTTCCCGGCTCCATTCCAACAGATCAGCGAGTGTGATATGATCGACCACACCATCGATCGCATCCTTTAATTTCTCCCAGACACGAAGCGTCACGCAGTTCTCGCTGCGATCACAGGTGTTGACATCGCTCTCCAGACAGGCTACCGGTGCAAGGCTTCCCTCTGTCAGCCGCAGGATCATGCCGACCGTATATTCCTCCGGCTGGCGTGTCAAAAGATAGCCTCCCTGCGGACCGCGGATACTGCGTACATACCCTGCCTTATTCAAAATAGAAATAATCTGCTCCAGATATTTATCGGAAATCTCCTGACGCAGGGAAATATCCTTGATGCGTATCGGAGTTCCGTTATCATGCTGTGCAATATCCAGCATAAGACGTAATGCATATCTTCCCTTTGATGATATCTTCATATATAATCAACCCTTTCTGCGCACTTGAGGCGCACTGTATTCCTGATAACTTCATTATTATAACTCATTTACCCGAATTTTTCCATAGTATTTATCTATGAATTAGCGGAATACTCAGCAAAAAAGGCAAAACCAGTGTTTTGCCCTCGATTCCCACCACATTACGAGCATTTTCCTATACCACAAAAAAGGAGACTGTGCAAAAGCACAGTCTCCAGATCATCCGTCCGAAAGACAGATGCATGTATTACATTGTTCTGCAAAGCACCAGCTCTAATGCAGTCAATTATCCGATCACATCAGGTGTACCGGTTGGTTCTGCGGTTGCGGTCGATGCAGGAGCAGGTGTCTTATCCGGATCCGGTGTTGTGGTCGGTTCCGGTGTTGTGGTTGGTGCAGGAGTCGGTGTTGCTACTGCCTCCTTGGTGATTGCTAACTTCACTTCACCCTGAGCCTGAGGAGTGTATGGATTAGATCCCTTCACGCCTGTAGGCTGAACCTTGATGTAGTATACCTTATTTGCTTCCAGTACAACCTTAGAGATCTTTGTGGTAAGAACTGCCGGTGAATCATCGTCCTTAGCAGTTGTACTTCCTGCGATATACTGCATATTGGCATCAAACAGTGCAAGCTCAGCGCCGTTGTTTACTGCGGTTGATGCAGCCAGGTTATAAATGCCTGTCTCAGCCGGTGTAAAGCTCCAGATCACATCGCTGCCGCCAACAGAATTCAGAACTGCTTCCGGTGCAAGAGGATTTGCTGTATAAGCGGTAGCACCTGCAATATCGGTAGCAACTGCGTATGTCAGATTGATATCCTTCTGATTTGCCTTTGCAACTGCAACGGTTCCCAGTGTACGAACTGCATTTGCATAACGCATCTTCACGGTGTATGTTGCATCACCCGGTACAAATACCTTGTAATATCCCTCTGAATCCGTCTTAGGCTGTGCAACACAGAGTCCCTTATCGTTGTAGAAGTAGAGCTGTGTATCAGCAATTTTATCTGCAAACTGTGTCTGTGCATCAATGGAGGTTCCGTTGAATACAAGACCCTCTACAGAGTAGCGTGCCAGTGTTGCCTTGATCGTACCAACGGAAACATCCTTATTGGTAACATTGATATTCTTGCTGAAGTACTTTCTGTTGCCCTTCTCATCCTTCACATATGCGGTATAGGTTCCTTCCGGAAGTGCAACGCTGAAGTTACCTGTTTCGTTGGTATCAACACCGAAATCGCCACTATATGTCTCATACTGATGATTCTTCCACTCAAATTCAATCACATCGTTTTTCAGTTTGTTGCCATTAGAATAGGCAGCCGTTCCGCTTACTGTATAGAAACGCTCCGGAACTGTAACATTTGCGATTTTGTCTGCCTTAGCAACCTTCAGCTTGCTTGTTGCCTCATATGTAACGTCTCCCTCTACCTTAACGATATAGGTATCTGCCGGAAGCTCTGCCTCGTAGTAAGCAACGGTAGCATATCCGTTACCATGCTGGAGTGATGCACCATTATATCTCCGAGAAGTATACGCACTGTCTACTTCCTCGCCTTCCTTCGGTGAGATAAAGTCTACACACACACCGCTGATCGGAAGACCATTGTTACTCTTTACAACACCGCTGATCGTGTAGTAAGGAACTACCTTTACAGTGATTGTTGCAGTACAGGTGCGGTTTGCATCCATCACATCAGCAATCACTACCTTGTAGGTATGTGTTCCTGCTGTAATAGAATATGGAATGCAAAGCGTTGTCTCATCGGCAGCCTTCTTTGTCACTGTCTTGGATGCATCATCAGCGATCTTATCGGTTGTCAGTCTGACATCTGCATTATCCGGTGTATCCAGAGTATATGTATAGGTTCCGGAACCACCCATTGGTGTGATCCTGTAAGTCTGTGCATAGCAGTCGCTTGGATCATCCAGCTTGTCGATATCAAGCTTTGTTGTGTTGGCTGCTGCCTGTGCAGCTGCATTCTCCTGCATCGTGTGAGTCCATGCGATCTCACCGTTGCTGTTTCCAACTGCAAGTGTCGTATTGTCATAAATGCCAAAGTTTACCTTGAGTGTTGCTGATCTTCCCAACTCATCGGTTGCTTTGATCGTTACCTGTGAGGTCTTTGCCTCTGTAGGGATTCCCTTGATCATATAGAACTTCTTATCAAGCTCCAGACCTGCAGGAAGAGTTCCCTTTGTAATAGCGATCTTCACGTCTCCGATCTGGTTTTCAAACAGACGGCTCAAACTCTCCACACAGTTTTCGCCCTTTTCCAGCAGAACATCTACCGAACCGGTTTTGCTTTTTGCCTGGAACGGAAGCTTATACTGTGTAGAAGCCTTGCTGACACCGGAGGTGATCTGAACATATCCGCCATTGTTAATGGAGTCCATCAGATATACACGGTATTTCTTTGCGTTTACTGCAACGATCTTCTGGACATTGACTGCATTATTGAATGCACCGTTTGTCTCAGACTTTGTATTTACGGTAAGATCCTCTGCCTTCAGAGAACTGTCTTTCTTTTTCAGGTTCAGTACAAGACAGGAATCATCGTAAGTATCTACAGAAACAGACTTGAAGTTTGGCTTCTGTGCCTTTACTGCGATCTTACATTTGATCTTCTTTTTGCCGACCTTTGCCGTAACAACTGCCTTACCCTTTTTGAGACCCTTGATAACAGCTGTCTCTTTCTTCTTGCCGCTTACTGTGATCTTCACGATCTTTTTCTTATTGGTTGACCATTTTACCTTTTTCTTCGCATTCTTGACCTTTAAGGTTGCTGTCTTACCAGCATTGATCGTAAGTTTGCTTTTACTAAGCTTTGGCTTTTTGGCAGCCGTAGCGATGTCTGTATTGACACCGCTTCCGGATACCACCATGCTCAGAGCTAAACCTACGGCGAATGCGCGCTTTGCGAAATTATTTAATTTCATCGGTTCATCTCCTTTATTATAAATGAAGCAAGTTATTTCATTGCAATTTACCTGATCCGTGGTTTATTTTACCACTGCACTCACATCGATCGTTGTGTAAAGTGCTGCATCGGTATAGAATTCCAGATAAACATCGCCGGATTCATATGCCGTAAATGTAATCTTTCCGGCGCCTTCACCCATGCCGTTGATGGCATCATCGATGCTGTCAGAATTCTTTGTTACCTTCTCAAAATCATCAATATACTGATAAGAAACCGGTGAAACGGAAATCTGACTTGCGCCGATTGTCTTGGATGCATAGTTCACCTCATACTTCTTACCCTTCTCAACGGAAATCTTCACATATGCCGTATACTTGAAGTCCTTATCAGCCACATTCTTGGCACACACGATAGACGTCGGAGTTCCAATTGTCAGCGCAGTAGAACTCTTCTCATATGCAGCCAGATGCTTGGATACCTTAACACTCACATTACCAAGCTTCTGTCCGTAGCTGCCTGCCGGTGTTAATCTCATGATATAAGTTCCTGCAGAAAGATCGATCTTACCGTTCGTGCTGAAATCATCAACATACTGATAATAAGTTGTATCTCCTGCCGGCTCCTTATAAACAGAGATGAATGACGGCATATCTCCGCCATTGAGCATAGCAGTTACATCATACGCTACCTCTGTCTGTCCCTGTGTCTCAGGAATTGTAAACTTCACAAGCAGATCGTTGTTACCGGTAGAAGTAAAGACGCTCTCCTGCTCCAGTGTAAGAACTGCTGCATTTGCAAACTCAGCAGTCAATCCTGCTGACATCTCGTTGTATACGAAGTTCTGCTGTACATCTCCACCATTGATCGTAACTGTTCCGAGTGTACTAAGACCATCATAGCTGCTATCACAGCGAACGGTATATGTACCGTTGTCCAGAAGGACGTTTGAATATTTACCGTCATTTGGTCCGGATACTGTCTTATGCTGCGTTGAATCATAAGTCTTGTCATACCTGGTGCGTACCTTTGTCACATTTCCGGTTGCATCAAAGAAATACAGTGTTCTGTTACCGGTAAGTTTATCAACCTCAACATCCTTGCCGGAAGCACTGTCCCATTCTGTGGTATGTACTGAATATGTTCCGGATACCTCAAATCTTGAGATTGCCAGCTTGATATCACCAAGCTCTGCATTCATGCCATCCTGAACCTTGATCTGACCGGAAAAATACTGCTTCTGCTTATGCTCATCAAGCCAGTAAGCCTCATAAGTTCCGGCTGGAAGAGATGCTGTAAATACACCCTGATAATCTGTTCTGGCCTGGAAGGACATGCGCTCGTATTTCTTGTTGGTTGTTTCAAAATAAACCGTGCTGTTTGCAACTGCCTTATCATTTGCAAACTTGGCAACTGCCTTGATATTTGCAAAACGAACCGGCATTGTCAGGTTCACTGCTGCAAGTGCATCAGCCGCTACGGATACGCTTCCGTCAAGCTGATATCTCACGCCGTTGGCACCCTGTACCTTGACGGTGTATGTACCTGCAGGTACCTCTGCCGCATAATTACCGGCCTCGATAACCGGCTGTGTAAATGGTGTTGCTCCTGCGGAAGCAGCCGGTGCTGCTGTCGGTGCCGCTGCAGAAGGAGCCGCTGTCGGTGCCTCTGTCAGGATCGTAGGCTGAGGGAACGGACCTGCCTGTGCAGTATCTGTATGCGTATATACCTCATACTCATCTCCGTTTGCACATTTGTAGTCTTTGTAACTCGCTCCATTCGTATATCCCTTTGGATGGTTTCCTGCCGTAAGCTCTGTGTAGCTGTAAGAAAAGCTTCCCGTACTCTGCTTTGGAGAACGCTTCAGGAATGTACGTCCTGCTACATAATCGCTGCTGCTATTCGCCTCTGCCGGATAGAAGTAGATCTTCTCATTGCCGGAAAGCGGCGTATCTGCTGTATCCTTGATCGTACCGCTGATGTTGAAGCTCTCAACAACCTTCACTGTAACAGTCGCCGTTGTTGTACGTGCCGCATCTGCTGCATCGGTAATGTTGATCGTGTATACATGATCTCCTGCTGCAAGACCATAAGGAATGTACAGCTTGGTGCTGCCTGCAGCCTTCTTGGTAACCTGATTGTTAGCATCTGTTACATCTGTAGAAAGTGTAACACCTGCATCGGTACCGGTCTGAACCAGATCATACTTGTAGCTGCCGGAGCCTCCCTTAGGCTGAATATCATAACTTGTGTATACCTTCTCAGGATCCGGTGTAACCTCCGGATTTACGGTAGCAGTAGCGGTCGGAGCCGGTGCTGCTGTCTTGATAGATGGAGCTTCTGACTCAGATGGATCCACGGAAGGTGCTGCAGTTGGAGCAGCTGTCGGTACTGCTGTTGCAAGTCTGCTGGCATTCATGGAAGCCATGTAATCATCCAGCTTGATCTTGTTGTCGGAAGAATCAGCAGCGGCGATCGTTGTCTCATCGTATACCTTAAAGGTAAGCTTGAGTGTTGCTTTTCTGCCTGCCTCATCCTTAGCGATCAGTGTAGACTCTGTCACACCTGCCTCGGTGGCAATCCCCTTAAGAAGACCTCTCTTACCAACCAGAGTCAATCCCTTCGGAAGTTTGCTTCCCTTCTTCAAAGAGTAGGAAATATAGCCAACGGACTGCTCAAAGAACCCGTCAAGATCGTATTGAGCAATCACATCCTTCTCTAAAAGAAGATTTTTGATTCCCTCCTTGACATAGAACTTCTGCTTGTTCTGAACTTCCTTGGAGGACTTTCCTACGGTGACACGGACGTAGTCGTTCAGTCCGACAGAGGATGTCAGATAAACACGGTATGTCTTCTGATCCTTTGTGGAAAGTGCCTCTACCTTCGGGTTCCCATTGTAGGCACCTGACTTGTATGCCTTAACAGATACCTTGATGTCTCCTACGTTCAGTGCTTTCTTCTTGGCAAGCTTAACGGTTAATGCAGAGTAATCCAGCTTGTCAACAGCTACGGATTTGAGCTGGCTTACACTTACGGTAACCTTGCATTTTAATTTCTGCTTGCCTACCTTTGCGGTAACTACGGTAGATCCCTTTTTGAGACCGGTAATTACTACAGTGTCCTTTTTCTTACCACTTGTTTTTGTAATCTTCACAATTTTCTTGTTTTTTGCAGACCATTTAACCTTTTTGTTTGCTTTTTTCACCTTTAAGGTTACGGTTCCGCCCGCCGTCATGCTGACCTTTTTCTTAGACAGAGTTGCCTTTGTCTTTTTGGCAGCCTTCTTGGTCTTCTTTGCAGCAGAAACATTCACTGAGGAATAATTTCCACCGGTTACAACCATAGCTACCGCAAGACCACATGCCAGCACACGCTTCGCAATGTTCATACGCTTCATTTTTTCTCTCCTTTAATATTATTTTGCAGGCACTTAACCATTCAAGCATGCGTAAATGCAAGTGCTTACAATTGCTTTTTATTATATCATACGGTTTATGTATTCGCAACTGTCACTTTCGCACAAATCCTTATTTCACTGCCTTTTACAACGATTTTACTTATGAATATCCGTAAGAAAATCTCCTCATTCATTTCCAGATTTTCCATTTCCAGCCGCCTTGTAAAAACCCTTTTACATATTTGCAAAAGCCGGTCGCAGGAAATTTTATTTTTTTGCCGGTCTGTTTTACAGATCAAAAGATCACTTCCCTTTTCCGCACGACAGAGTGCCCTGCCGCACCATCCGCATTTTGTAAGTCCGTGAAATATGTGACGGGGTCTTTTTTTATGACCGTCTGCAGCAGGGAACGGATGACGCCGCTTATTTTCCATATAAATTTCCGGCGAAATGACCGCAAGCCGCTTATTTTTCTGTAAATACCACCCACTCCTCGGCACTGCCTCCGTTATAAAGCCATCCCGGTATCTGTTCTCGTACCTGTGCCACACATCGTTTCCGACATAAACCGGATCATGCAGAATACGCCATACCGCCGCAGCCTGCCATACTCTCCGGTTCGTTCCGCCACCGCCGGACTGATTCATATACGCTGCAATTGACGGACAACTCTCTCCCTGACAGGACAGCTCGTAAATTTTTCTGACAAGCAACGCCTCCTCTTCAACGATCTCAAGCCTTCCCTGTCTGTCTCTGCGGTATCCGTACGGTACTCGCCCCGCAGCATAAATGCCTTCCCTGCTTTTCCCGTAAAGTGCTTCTCTTGTCTTATGAGAAATATCCCTGCAGTAATATTCATAAAACAGGTTTTTGATGGCACTGTCCATATTGTAGGTGCTGCGTGCGCTGTCATAGCCGTCAGCGATTGAAATCACACGGACCGGATAACCCGGAAGGATTAATTCCAGCAGTTCCGACAACTGAAGATGATTTCTTGACAATCTGGAAAAATCTTTTACAACAAGAGCTTGTATTTTTCCACAAAAAATGCCGGCGAGTGCTTTTTGCACCGCCGGCCGTTTCATATTCGTCCCTGTATATCCATCGTCCTGAAAATATCGGATCTCTCCGCCACGCAGTCCTGCGTCCTGCCCGATCCACCGCATAGCAAGCTCTGCCTGATTGGCAAGACTGTCTCCGGACTCCCTGCTGTTTCCGGACTTTTTTGACACACGGCAGTATACTGCCGTCACACCTTTCTCTCCATCCTCTGATCTTGTCTGTGTGTTACTCATACTCTGCACTTCCACCATTATCTTGCCATATTATATGTATGGCAGACTCTATTTATTTCACAAGATCCCCTGTCTGTGTTGGCAGAATTATTTTACAAAAGCAAGCATATCATCAATAAAACTTAAGCCCACCTGATATAATACATACATGATCGTCAAAGATAAGATCAGCACAAGACATCTGTATACCAGATAGCCTCTGGCAAAGTTTTTCTTTGCCGGATGTATCTTCTTACTGAGTGCCAGAACAAGTACATAAACAAACCCGATAACCGGTATCTTGATCCAGCAGATACTTAAAAACCATTCACTGACAGAAACACCCTCTGCATCATCAAATGCCACCGCACTCTGAAACGATTTCATAAATCTGAGCTTCTTTTTCTCCTGCTTCTTTTCCTGTGCACGAACCGCCTTTCGTTCTTTTCTCCGGTGCTGCTCCTGTCTCTTCTCCAGTTTCTTCTCCTGTCTTGCCGTACTGCCGTCTGAAGTATTATATTCCGCTCTCGCCTGTCGTTTCTTCTCGAGAAGCTGCTGTTGTCTGACCGCCCGCTCCTGCTTGGCGATCAACGAATCCTGTTCCCTCTTGTCCACGCTCATCCTCCCTGTCTGCTGCAATTGTTCCTCTATTATTCCGTACCGGTATCTTCGGTATCAGACGGATCGTTCTGCTGGCTGGCTGCCTGATACTGCTCCTTTGTCGGAAGAGACATAAGCTTTGCCCGGTAGCTGACATAATCACTGTGAAGATCATCATACTCCGCATAGCTCTTACATGCCTCCACTGCCTGTAATGCCTTCTGGATCAAATCCGACATATTGGACGGCTGATACTTATGCCCTGTCATACGCTTCAGTCTTGTCCTTGCCAGTGCAATCCTTGTCTTTTTTGTCTGTTCCTCTCTTGCCTGTTCCGCCTTTGCAGACGATTCCTCGGCAAGACGCTGGTTCTCTTCGGACTGCTGCTCCTGATATGCCTTCACGACGTCCTTCCATTTTACGGAATCATCCTTTAAGCTGTCATATTTATCCTTACATCTGGTGCTGTAATCCTTGCGTACATCATCATCCTGGATCGATGCGATCATATTTTTGAGACTGTTGTATGTCTCGGTGAACGTATAGTAATCCGCCATACTGGTGATTGTCAGCTTCTCGAACTTCTCGAGCTTCTTAAGTGCCCTCTCCTGCTTGGACTGATCGGTCTCATTATCCACATACTCCGTAGTATCTTCCAGAATATCCCGAGCAAAATAATCCATTCCATAGCTGCGCTTACGGTTACCGTTTACCTCGGTGCCCTCAATGATACGTCCCTTACTGTCATACTTGGCAAGACATACCGTCTCCGGCTTCTCAAAATCCTTCGGCGTCAGCTTCGCATGTATCTGGTTCATGTAATTCTTCCAGATCGCACCGGAAAGTGTGGCACCGTATGTACCCGGCATTGCTCTCGGCGTATCATAACCGCACCATACAACTGTCGTATAATAAGCCGAATAACCGCAGAACCACACATCCTTGCTGGAGTTCGTGGTACCGGTCTTGCCGGCCGTGATCTGTCCGCCGTTCAGCTTCAGCGCACGTGCTGTACCATAGCTCTCATTAAATACTCCCTTAAGGACATCCGTCATCATCCAGGCTGCTCCCTTAGAGTATACCTGTGTCTTTTCCTCGGCATCCTTATAGATCACACCATCGGAAACGTGACTGATCTTCCTGATACAGGTACGGTCGCTGTACTCACCGTTATTGGCAAGTGTCGCATACCCCTTTGCCATATCCACAACCCGGACACCCTCGGTAAACCCACCGAGCGACAGTGCCATATTACCGTTGTCCACATAACTGAGATTATGAAAATGCATCTTATCCAGAAAGGAAAGACCATATTCCGGCGTGATCACTTCAAGCACCTGCCATGCGATCGTATTGATGGAACGCGCCACCGCCTCACGGATATGCACGCTTCCACGATATCCTCCGCCGGAGTTCTTTGGTCCGTTGCTGATCGGATGATCGTTTACTACCGTTGACGGAGAAAACTTTCCTGACTCAAAGCCGGGTGCGTAATCGATCAGAGGCTTGATCGAGCTTCCGGACTGACGCGCTGACAGATATGCCCTGTTATAGGCATCCTTTGTGCCTCTTCCTCCAACGATCGCCACGACATAATTCGTGTTATTGTCAACACAGACAGCAGCCCCCTGCAATGCATACTTTCCATTATCGGAGTTCTTCTCCGTGTTGTAAGCCAGTCCGCTGTCAATTGTCTTCTGAAGCTTTTTCTGTTTTGCCTGATTTAACGAGGTATACAGCTTATAACCTCCGGAACGGATATCGTCACATTTGGTGCTGTATACGGAAGAATACTGCGACTGATATTTCTCATACTCCTTTTTCGTCTTAAAGGTGTATTTAAATTCAAAATTCTCCTTCTCCATCAGAGAGATCGCCGCACAATGTACCGCATAGCTGACCAGATAACTTTCGTTGGAGGTTTTCTCGGTAATCTGCAGTGCACTCGGCTTTGTCTTGACCGCCTTGTTGTATTCCTTTTTGGTGATCGCACCGCCCTCATACATCTTCAGAAGCACTTCGTTACGCTTCTGCTTCGCTGCCTTCGGATGGGCGACCGGATTATAAGCGGACGGCGAATTGGACAGACCGATCAGCATCGCCGCCTCCGCCGGCTCCAGATCCGCCGGTTTCTTGTCAAAGTAATACTTGCTGGCCGCTGCCACACCGTAACAGCGGTTTCCGTAATAGTTGCTGTTACAGTAAAACTCCATGATCTTATCCTTGCCAAACTTCTGCTCCACCGTCGGTGCGAGCAAAATCTCCGCAACCTTTCTCGTAAAGGTCTGCTCCTGAGACAGCAGATTGTTCTTGATCACCTGCTGGGTAATGGTACTTCCGCCCTGCGTGATCTCTCCGCGGTTCTTAAGCAGTGCCACACTGGCACGCATTGTCGCTAAAAGATCCACACCTCCATGCGTCTTGAAACGCTTGTCCTCCACCGCAATATATCCATTATAAATATACGGCGAGATCTTGGAGATCTTCGTATAAGTAAACCGTCCTGCATTGACCGAACCGATCTTCTTCCCCTTGTCATCGAATACCAGCGTATCCTCATTCATGACAAAATCTTCCTCGGTCATATTCACAAGGTTGTCAAAAACGACCTCCCTTGCCTCCGTAAACATCGGGATCACCTTAACATATACACAGATTCCCGCGATCAGACCCACGACAAGGATCGATGCCAGGATTCCGAAAATTGTCCCCAGAATAGTTGATATTACACCAAGATATCCGCCGACCACTCCAACGAGTGCCCGGATCCCCATTTTAATACGACTTAACCCCTTCTTCATTCGTGCTCCTCCATTTTGAAGCGATTTGTAAAATCTCTTTTCTCAAACGTCTTTTCATTATACCGCCATCCGGCGAAATTATCAAGTTGACACCCTAATTTCTGTCGATTAGAATGTAATTTGTGATTTATTTTAACCTATACAGAAAGGCATTGATTATTCATGGATTTATTACATTCACGCAGTCACTTTGGCTTTATCGGACTTGGTCTGATCGGCGGCTCGGTTGCCCGCTGCATCCGCAGAGAGCTTCCGGATGCCCGGATCAGCGCTTATAATTACTACGAAACAAAGAAACACCCCCGTCTGGAAAAGGCACTCGCAGACGGCGTACTTACAGATATTACAACAGATATTTCCCGCGTTTCAGACTGGGATGTGATCTTTCTCTGTGCTCCTGTCCGCACAAATGTGGCATATCTTACCAGATTAAAACCATATCTGAAAGCGGACTGCATCCTGACCGATGTAGGAAGCGTGAAGGGCGAGATCTACCATGCGATCCGTAACGTTGGACTCGACCACTGCTTTATCGGCGGTCATCCCATGGCAGGAACAGAACACATCGGTTACGAATACTCCTTTGCGGAGCTTCTGCGGGACTGCTACTATATTCTGACACCGACGGACAGAATTCCTGAGGAAAGCATCGCATGGATGCAGGAATTTGTCCGCAGCGTCACACATTCCCGCTGCGTCACGATCGATGTAAACGAACACGATGAGGCAACTGCCGGCATCAGCCACGCACCGCATGTGATCTCCGCCGCTTTAGTCAATGCCGTCCGCGCCAGAGACGATAAAGGCATGTACCGGCTTCTTGCCGCAGGCGGCTTCCGGGACATTACAAGGATCTCTTCCTCCTCTCCTGAGATGTGGAAAAGCATCTGTCTTGCCAACCGGGATGCCATTCTCGAATTTCTGCAGGAGTACCGGAATATTCTCGGTACCATGGAGCAGGCGATCCGCGAAGGCAAAGAGGAAGATATCGAGCATTTTTTTGCCACTGCAAAGGAATACCGCGATCAGCTCTTTTCGGATGACAGTAAATAAGCATTTGAACCAGACTGCCACAGTGTGCTATACATAGAAAGGATCTTTCATTGATTATGGAAAATATATTAGAGGGTTTAAATCCCCAGCAGAAGGAAGCGGTAGAACATTTCAAGGGACCTCTCCTGATTCTTGCAGGTGCCGGTTCCGGTAAGACAAGAGTTCTGACACACCGGATCGCATATCTGATTGACCACTACGATGTGAACCCATACCATATTCTGGCACTGACCTTCACCAACAAGGCTGCCGGCGAGATGCGCGAGCGTGTCGATCAGATCGTAGGCTTCGGTGCTGAAAATATCTGGGTCAGCACCTTCCACTCTACCTGCGTCCGCATTCTGCGCCGCTACATTGAGGTGCTCGGCTACAAACGCAGCTTTACGATCTACGATGCCGATGACCAGCGTGCTCTGATGCGTGAGATCATTAAGTATCTTGATCTTGACCCTAAGAAGTATAAGGAACGTGCCTTCTTAAATGTCATCTCCAACGCCAAAGACGAGCTGATCGGTCCCGAAGATTACGCCGCACGCGCACAGGGCGACGGTATGCGCGAGATCTACGCCAGAGCCTATCAGGAATACGAAAAGCGTCTCCACGATGCCAATGCACTTGACTTTGATGATCTCATCTGCAAAACGATCCAGATGTTCCAGGAGAACAGAGACATTCTCTCCTATTACCGGAACCGTTTCCGCTACATTCTGGTGGACGAGTATCAGGATACCAACACGGCACAGTTTAAGCTGATCAGTCTTCTGGCAAGTACTCCTTCCGACGATGGCGGTGTGGAACACAATCTCTGCGTTGTCGGTGACGATGACCAGTCGATCTACAAATTCCGTGGTGCCAATATCATGAACATCCTGAATTTCGAGCAGGAATATCCGGACACGCGTGTGATCCGTCTGGAAGAAAACTACCGCTCCACCCAGAATATTCTGGATGCCGCCAATGCCGTGATCCACAACAATACAAAGCGTAAGGAGAAGGCTCTCTGGACAAGGAAGGACAAGGGCGATTCCATTTACTATTCACAGTTTGAAAATGAATACGAGGAGGCAGAATCCGTTTCCTCTGCGATTGCCCACGCCGTCAGTAACGGCAAGGCTGATTATAAGGACTTTGCCATCTTATACCGCACCAATGCACAGTCCCGTGTATTTGAGGAGAAGCTGATCAACTATAACATTCCATACCGCATCGTCGGTGCCGTTAATTTCTATCAGCGCAAGGAGATCAAGGATATCCTCGCCTACCTCAGAACAATTGAAAACGGCATGGATGATATATCTGCAAAGCGTATTATCAACGTGCCAAAGCGCGGCATCGGTCTGACCACGATCGATCGCGTCAGCAATTATGCGATCATACACGGCACCAGCTTTTACAGTGCCCTGCAGGATTATGAATACATCGAAAATATCGGCAGAAGTGCCGCAAAGCTCGGCAGCTTCGTTGGTCTGATCGAATCCTTCCGCACGAATCTGGAAGATCCGGACTATTCGATCGAACAGCTCATCCGTGACGTTGTTGAGCAGTCCGGCTATGAAGCGATGCTTGCCGAGGATGACAGCGAAGAATCCCAGGCGAGACTGGAAAATATCGAGGAGCTTATTAACAAGGCTGCCTCCTACGAGGAGGATCACGAGGAAGAAGGTGCCACTCTGGGCGGCTTTCTGGAGGAGGTTGCCCTCGTCGCAGATATCGACAATGTGGATGACAGCACGGATATCGTCCTTCTCATGACGCTCCACAGCGCCAAGGGACTTGAGTTTCCGTATGTCTATCTGGTCGGCATGGAGGACGGCATCTTCCCGGGTGCCATGGCCGTGTACGGCGAGGATCCCGATCAGGCAGCCGAAGAGATGGAGGAGGAACGACGCCTGTGTTACGTCGGCATCACCCGTGCCATGAAAAAGCTCTCCCTAAGCTGTGCCCGCAGCCGTTTCCGTAACGGAGAGCATCAGTTTAACCGTCCATCCCGCTTTATCAGCGAGATCCCTCGTTACCTGCTGCATGCAGGCAGCAACTCTTCTACCGCCTCCTCCGGCGGAGTCAGTGCCGCTGAGTTTTTAAAGCATCAGCCGGGCGGCTCCTTCTCCTTCGGTGCCGGGACCGGCAGCTCTTCCACGCGAAGATCCGGTTCTACACGCTCCAATACGGGAGGCTACGGAACCGGCACCTGGAATCCTGCAATGGAACAGCGCACAAAGCAGGCAGGTCATGCCCGCGGCAAGAGCGGACTTGATCTGCTTGCCGGAAACCCGATGATCTCCAAAGGCTTTGGAGGCTCTTACAAAACACCTTCTGCCAAGTCATCCTCTGCCGCAGGCAACTCCCAGACGCTCTCCTACAGCGAAGGAGACCGTGTCCGCCATATGCGCTTCGGCGAGGGCAGTGTACAGAAGATCACGCCGAGCGGAGCCGACTTTGAAGTGACCGTTGCCTTCGACAATGGCAACACCCGAAAAATGCTTTCTTCGTTTGCAAAGCTAAAAAAGGTATGATATAATGATCCTCAGAGAAAAACAAGCGGATGCGAAGCAGACATTTGTTTTTCTGGGATCATTAACTCACAAAAAGCCTGCACCGCAGGCAGAAAAGCTCCGAAGGAGCGGTTTTGTGAGTTTTAGCAGCGGAAATAATGAATATAATGATCCTCAAAGAAAAACAAGCGAACAGGAGGTATTTTATGATGAATAATTCAAAACTGGAAGAACTTTTAAACACTGCACGTATCAACGAACTTCTTCACAAAAAGGAATTAGAAGAGAAGAATAAAAACGGTATCATAATCGCACTTGCCATCATCGGCGCAATTGCAGCAGTCGCAGCGATCGCTTATGCAGTTTACCGTTATTTTACACCGGATTATCTCGATGACTTCGACGATGATTACGAGGATGACTTTGATGATGATTATATCGAGTTTTCCGACAGCAAGCCGGAGGCTGAGAACTAATCAGACAACGCGTCGGAATAGACGACAGACAATGCCAAACCGAAATGGATCTCCATTTCGGTTTGTTTTTGCAAACATATGAGACACAGGGGACGGTGTACTGCCTGCTCTCCCATCGTCTAACGAATATACATGCAGTACAGAAATGAGGATAATATGAAGCTTTGGGGCGGACGTTTTACCAAGGAAACAAATCAACTTGTACACAATTTCAACGCATCACTTTCCTTTGACCAGAAGTTTTATCATGAGGACATTCAGGGAAGCATCGCTCATGTAACTATGCTTGCCGATCAGGGTATCCTCTCCCATGAGGACAAGGACAGCATTATTCAGGGACTCGAGGGAATCCGTAAGGATCTCGACGAAGGAAAGCTTGAATTTACGGCAGAACATGAGGACATTCACAGCTTCGTGGAAGCACATCTGATCGAGCGCATCGGAGACGCCGGCAAACGTCTTCATACCGGCAGAAGCCGTAATGATCAGGTGGCGCTTGATATGAAGCTATACACACGCCATGAGATTGAGGAAATGAACGATCTGTTAAAGGGTCTTTTGGAAAGCATCCTGCGCATCATGAAGGAGAACCTTCATACGATCATGCCGGGATTTACACATCTGCAAAAGGCGCAGCCGATCACTCTGGCACATCATATGGGTGCATATTTTGAGATGTTCAAAAGAGACCGTTCCCGTCTTTCCGATACCTTAGAGCGTATGAACTACTGCCCGCTCGGCTCCGGTGCACTTGCCGGCACAACATATCCACTCGACCGTGAAGAGACCGCAAAGCTGCTTGGCTTTACCGGTCCGACACTCAACAGTATGGATTCCGTTTCCGACCGCGATTATCTGATTGAGTTTTTGAATGATATGTCCATTATCATGATGCATCTTTCCCGCTTCTGCGAGGAGATCATCACCTGGAATACTAATGAATATCAGTTTGTCGATATCGACGACTCCTACTCCACCGGCAGCAGCATCATGCCACAGAAGAAAAACCCGGATATTGCCGAGCTTGTCCGCGGCAAGACCGGTCGTGTATACGGTGCACTGATGTCTCTTCTGACCACCATGAAGAGCCTGCCTCTCGCATACAACAAGGATATGCAGGAGGATAAGGAATTTGTCTTTGATGCGATCGATACGACAAAGGGATGTATCGTTTTATTCCACGGTATGCTTGATACCATGACCTTCCGTAAGGACCGCATGCGTGCCAGCGCAGAGGGCGGCTTTACAAATGCAACAGATGCCGCAGACTATCTGGTAAACCACGGTGTTCCATTCCGTGATGCACACGGCATTATCGGTCAGCTTGTACTCTACTGCATCGACAAGGGCATTTCTCTTGGCGAGATGAGTCTTGATGAATACAAGGCGATCAGCCCGGTATTCGAGGAGGATATCTACGATGCGATCTCTATGGAGACCTGTGTCAACAAGAGAAATACGATCGGCGCTCCGGGTCCGGATGCCATGGCAAAGGTGATCGACATCTACGAGAAATATCTCGCAGAATAATAATGTTTAACGCAAAGAGGTATGCTTTCAAAAAGCATACCTCTTTTTAGGGTATAGAAAAATGCTCGCAATGTGGTGGGAAGCAAGGGCAAAACGCTGGTTTTGCCCTTTTTAGTATATACAAAAATGCTCGCAATGTGGTGGGATGCAAGGGCAAAACGCTGGTTTTGCCCTTTTTTAGTATAGGAATAAGATCCGGAGCTTGCCGCATTTCTTATCCCGCAAGCCCTGTTCCAACCTTTCCGGTATATAACTGATAATACTTGCCCTGCTGCTCGATCAACTGGTCGTGCGTTCCTCTCTCAATGATTCTTCCCTGTTCCAGAACCATGATACAGTCACTGTTCTTAACTGTGGAAAGACGATGTGCGATCACAAAGGTCGTTCTTCCCTTCATCAGCCGGTCCATACCATCCTGGACAAGCTTCTCGGTACGGGTATCGATCGAGCTTGTCGCCTCATCTAAGATCAGTGCCGGCGGATCTGCGATCGCTGCTCTGGCAATCGCAAGAAGCTGTCTCTGTCCCTGACTTAAATTGCCACCGTCACCGGTCAGAACCGTATCATAGCCCTGCGGCAGATGACGGATAAACGAATCTGCATTGGCAAGCTTTGCTGCTGCCACAATCTCCTCATCGGTTGCATCCAGCTTTCCGTAGCGGATATTATCGCGGACCGTTCCGGTAAACAGGTGTGTATCCTGCAGAACGATTCCCAGAGAATGACGAAGATCCTCTTTCTTGATCTTATTGACATTGATCCCGTCAAAACGGATCTTTCCGTCCTGAATATCATAAAAACGGTTGATCAGGTTTGTGATCGTTGTCTTACCGGCTCCGGTAGCTCCTACAAATGCAATCTTTTGTCCCGGCTTCGCATACATTTCCACATCGTGCAGAATGATCTTATCATCATTATAACCAAAATCCACATGATCAAAGACAACCTCGCCGCGAAGCTTCTGATAGGTCACGGTATCATTATCCTTATGATAATGCTTCCATGCCCACACACCGGTTCTCTTCTCGCTCTCCGTGATCGTTCCGTCCGCTGCCTCGTTGGCACGTACAAGCTCGACATAGCCGTCATTAACCTCCGGCTTCTCATCCAACAGCTCAAAGATACGATCTGCGCCGGCAAGTGCCATAACGATACTGTTTAACTGCATGCTGACCTGATTGATCGGCATACTGAAGGATTTGTTGTAGTTCAGGAATGCCACAAGACCACCTACGGTAAAACCGCCGATCTTATTGAAGGCTAAAATTCCTCCGATCATGGTACAGAGTACATAGCTGACATTTCCAAGCTGTGCGTTGATCGGTCCCATGACGTTGGCAAAGGTATTGGCATTGTCCGCGCTGTGGAAAAGCTCATCGTTCAATGCATTAAACTCATCGATGCTCTCCTGCTCACGGCAGAATACCTTGACAACCTTCTGTCCGTTCATCATCTCCTCAATGTGACCGTTTACCTTACCCAGATCTCTCTGCTGCTGGATGAAGTATGCACCGGAAAGACCTGCCACCTTCTTGGTAACGATCAGCGTTACTCCAACCATAACCAGCGTAACCACGGTCAACGGAACATTGATGATCAGCATTGCCGCAAGCACACTGATGATCGTGATCAGACTGGAGAAAAACTGTGTCATACTCTGACTGATCATCTGACGGAGTGTATCAATATCATTGGTGTAGATTGACATGATATCACCGTGAGAATGTGTATCAAAGTATTTGATCGGCAGGGACTCCATATGAACAAAAAGCTCATCACGAAGCTTTCTTAAGGTTCCCTGTGTGACATTAACCATCAATCTGTTATAAGCCCAGGTTGCAAAAACACCAACGCCGTAAATACATGCGACCTGAATAATCTTGTGCAAAAGCGGCGTAAAGTTCTTCTCCTTTGCGTGAAGCAGAGGTGTGATATAATCATCGATCAGCGATTTGGTAAACATAGTCCCCTGTACATTTGCAAGCACGCTGACAATGATCAGGATCAGCACCAGCACCATGTACACACCATAACTCTTACCGATATATTTCAAAAGACGTTTTATTGTCTGTCCGGGATGCTCTAACTTTACCTTCGGTCCCATCCCTCTTCGTCCGCCGGGTCCTTTTGGTCCACGCAGTTTCTGTGAACGGTTTTCTGCCATTTCTCATTCCACCTTTCTATCTATCCTGTCCCAACAGGTACATTTCCGATTTACGAAACCATCTGTTACATTTCATCGAAATCTCCGCTGCCGGAGGTCTGAGATTCGTATACATCACGATAAATCTCATTATTCTCCATCAACTCATCATGTGTTCCGTATCCGTTGATCGTTCCGTTTTCCATCACAATAATATGATCAGCATTCTGAATGCTGGAAACACGCTGTGCAATGATCAGCTTCGTTGTACCCGGAATCTCCTCCGCAAATGCCTTGCGGATCTTTGCATCTGTGGATGTATCCACCGCACTTGTGGAATCATCTAAGACAAGAACCTTCGGCTTCTTTAAGAGTGCTCTTGCAATACAAAGTCTCTGCTTCTGTCCACCGGATACATTCGTACCGCCCTGCTCGATATAAGTGTCATATCCCTTTGGCAGCTTCTCAACAAACTCGCTGGCGCAGGCAAGATCACAGGCATGCATACATTCCTCTCTCGTTGCCTCCTTATCACCCCAGCGGAGATTGTCAAGGATTGTTCCGGAGAACAGTACATTATTCTGTAAAACAACGGCAACCTGATTCCGGATCACGTCGATATCATATTCACGGACATCTCTGCCGCCGACTATAACGCTTCCGTCCGTCACATCATAAAGACGGCTAAGCAAAGAAACAAGACTTGATTTACCGCTTCCGGTTCCTCCGAGAATACCGATCGTCTCTCCGGATTTGATCGATAAGTTGATATCCTTAAGTACCGGCTCCCTAGCATCCTTCTTATAGCTGAAGTCCACATGTCGAAACTCAATGGAACCATCTGCCACTTCCATAACCGGATCCTCCGGATTTGTGATATCCGGCTTCTCATTTAATACCTCAGCCACACGTCTCGCACTTGCCACACTCATGGTAACCATAACAAAGATCATGGAGAGCATCATCAGGTTCATCAAAATGTTCATGCAATAAGTAAGAAGCATTGACAGATCACCTGTGGTCAGTGTATTGCTGACGATCATATGTGCTCCCATCCAGCTGATCACAAGGATACAGGTATATACGGCGAACTGCATGATCGGCATATTCAGGCAGATCATTGCCTCCGCCTTTGTAAACAGACGGCATACATTGCCACTTGCTTTTGTAAACTTCTCTTTCTCATGGTCCTCACGGACATATGCCTTTACAACACGGATTGCAGATACATTCTCCTGCACACTCTCATTTAAGTCATCGTACTTCTTAAAAATACTGTTGAAATATTTGGTTGTTCTTGTCAGAAGCACAGCAAGAATTGCTCCCAGGATCAAAACCGCAATGAGATACACGGTGGCAATCCTTGTGTTTACTGCAAAAGACATCACCATGGCGCAGATCAGACTGAACGGTGCGCGCATACACATACGCAACAGCATCTGATATGCATTCTGAATATTGGTGACATCGGTTGTCAGTCTCGTAACAAGACCGGCTGTGCTAAATTTATCAATATTGGAAAAGCTGAATGTCTGAATGTTTTCATACATTGCTTTTCGCAGGTTTTTCGCAAAGCCTGTGGAGGCTTTTGCACCGTACTTACCGCCCATAAATCCACAGAAAAGACTGAAGCATGCTGCAAGTAGCATTAATGCTCCCATTTTATAAATGTGTCCGGCATCTCCTACCGAAACACCGTTGTCAATGATCGACGCCATCATCATCGGAATGATCGTCTCCATGATGACTTCGAGGATCATAAAGATCGGCGTTGCAATCGACACCTTTTTGTATTCCTTGATCTGTGATGCTAATGTCCTGATCATAGTCAGAAATCCCTCCTTTTTCTCTCATCCTGCTGCCGCTTTGTGTTGTCATTGATATTATGCGCAATGCGTTCCAGATAGTCCTTAAACTGCTCCAGCTCCCGGGTGGTAAACCCCTCCACCAGAAGCTTCTCAAACTCTGCGATCTCTCCTTCGATCTGCCGGTGTATCTCTAAAACCTTCGGCGTCAGCGTCAGCTTCTTTAATCTGGCATCATAATCTACCGGGGAACGCATTATCAGACCCTTGGAAACCATCTGATCCACTGCCTTTGATACATTTGATCTGGTCATGGCAAGAGCCTTCTCCACATCCTTCTGAAACACATCCTCCTGCTGATGATCCAGCATATAATGGATGATCCAGCTGTCCATTCTGGAGAGCTTCTCTCCCGGCATGCCGGCGATACGCAGATCAATGCTTCTCCGGATCAGATTAGAAACACAGTTGATCTGCATACCAACCGCTCCATCCTTCTTCATCGGCTCTTCCTCCCTTCTGTATGCATTGTTTTCCTGTTTTAAATACATTGTTGAAAAGTAGATTGTTTCCATTTCAACAATAGGCGTGATTTTTATTATAGACAAAAAAAAGATAAAGTCAATAGACTTTATCTTTTTTTAAGGATTGTGAAATACTGATCACAATTTATTTCGCAACGATATTAACAATTCTGCCCGGAACATAGATTTCCTTAATGATATTCTTGCCCTCAAGCTTGTCTGCGATCGTCTCTTTTGCCTTTGCAAGCACATCTTCCTTGGCATCATCCTTGCCAATGCTCAATGTTGCCCGGGTCTTTCCATTGATCTGGACAGCAATCTCAACCGTAGACTCTACTGTCTTTGCCTCATCATACTCCGGCCATGCAGTCTGATATACATGACCCTCTCCGCCGATCATTTCCCACAGCTCCTCTGTGATATGAGGTGCAACCGGATTTAACAGAGTAAGAAGCGTCTTATACTCGCCCTTTGTCACTGCATTCTTCTTGTAGAAGTCATTGATCAGTGACATCATTGCTGCGATTGCTGTGTTGTATTTCAGATTCTCGAAATCAAGACTTACCTTCTTGATCGTCTGATGCATCTTTGTCTCCATGTCAGAAGAGTATCCTTCCTCATCTGTCATGATCGTCTGCAGCTTCCATACACGCTCCAGAAAACGGCGGCAGCCCTTTACTCCGTCCTCTGACCAGGATGCACTCAGATCAAAGGCTCCGATAAACATCTCATAGGTACGCAGTGTATCTGCACCGTATGCCTGAACGATATCATCCGGATTTACTACGTTTCCACGGGACTTACTCATCTTCTCACCGTTCTCTCCGAGGATCATTCCATGGGAGGTACGACGCTGATATGGCTCCTTGGTTGGTACGATTCCCTGATCGTACAGGAACTTATGCCAGAAACGGGAGTACAGAAGATGGAGTGTTGTATGCTCCATACCACCGTTATACCAGTCTACCGGCAGCCAGTATTTCAGTGCTTCCTTGCTTGCCAGTGCCTCCGTATTGTGTGGATCGGTGTAGCGCAGGAAATACCATGAGGAACCGGCCCACTGCGGCATGGTATCTGTCTCTCTCTTTGCCGGACCGCCACAACACGGACATGTTGTGTTGACCCATTCTGTCATAGCTGCGAGTGGAGACTCCCCATTATCGGTCGGCATGTAGCTGTCCACCTCAGGAAGCAGCAATGGAAGCTCGCTCTCATCGAGCGGCACATAACCACACTTCTCGCAATGTACGATTGGAATTGGTTCACCCCAGTATCTCTGTCTGGAGAACACCCAGTCACGCAGCTTATAGTTTACTTTACGGTTACCGATTCCCTTTTCCTCCAGGAAATCCTTCATTTTCTCTTTGGCTTCTGTTACTTCCAGACCATCGAGGAAGTCAGAGTTGATCATCTTACCGGTTGCCACATCCGTAAATGCAGCCTCGTTGATATCAACAGGACCCTCCTTGCCTTCTACAACCTGAATCATCGGAAGATCAAACTTCTTTGCGAACTCCCAGTCACGGGTATCATGAGCAGGTACTGCCATGATCGCACCGGTACCATAGGACATCAGAACATAATCGGAGATCCATACCGGAATCTCCTTGCCGTTTACCGGATTGACTGCACTCAGACCACCAAGGATCACACCTGTCTTATCCTTTGCAAGCTCAGTACGCTCAAAATCAGACTTTCTTGCTGCCATCTCACGGTACTTCTGGATCTCATCCCAGTTTGTGATCTCATCCTTATACTTATCGATCAGCGGATGCTCCGGAGAGATAACCATATAGGTTGCTCCAAACAGCGTGTCTGGACGCGTTGTATAGACACGAAGCTTCTCGTCCTTATCCTTCAGGCGAAAATCAACCTCAGCTCCCTCAGAACGTCCGATCCAGTTCTTCTGGGAAACCTTAACCTTCTCAATATAATCTACATCGTCCAGATCCTTGATCAACTTATCTGCATATTCTGTAATCTTTAACATCCACTCGCTCTTTACCTTGCGGACAACCGGTGCACCACAACGCTCACAGACACCGTTGACAACCTCCTCGTTGGCAAGACCAACCTTACATGAGGTACACCAGTTGATCGGCATCTCCTTCTTATATGCAAGGCCTGCATTAAACAGCTTTAAGAAGATCCACTGTGTCCACTTATAATAATCCGGATCCGTCGTATTGATCTCACGATCCCAGTCAAAGGAATATCCGAGTGACTGAAGCTGTCCCTTAAAACGTGCTACGTTATTCTTTGTAACAATCTTCGGGTGGATATGGTTCTTGATCGCGTAATTCTCTGTCGGCAGACCAAACGCATCCCAGCCCATCGGGAATAATACATTGTAGCCCTGCATTCTTCTCTTACGGGAAACGATATCAAGAGCGGTGTAAGGTCTTGGATGACCTACATGAAGTCCCTGACCGGATGGATATGGGAACTCAACCAAAGCATAAAATTTCGGTTTTGAGTAATCCTCAGAAACCTTAAATGCTTTCTCCTCCTCCCAGATTTTCTGCCATTTCTTTTCCACCGTATGGTGATTGTACATTTCTGCCATGATAATCCTCCAATTCTACATTTATTACAATCTTAATGTGTACTGTATCTCAGATCAGATAAAAGCCGATCCATCCAAACAAAACTGCTATGACTGCTCCTGCTGCCACATCCTTCGGAAAATGCACTCCCGTGATCACCCGAAAAACTGCCAGTGCCACGCCACAAGATCCTGTGGCAATGCCAAGCGGCAGATTGATCCAGAATACGGCTGCTGCAATGATCATGTTTGAAAAAACATGACGGCTCGGAAAGGAATTTGCCTTTGTATCCTTATTCAAAAGCGGCGTAAAGTCATAAATTTCGTACGGACGTTTTGCACCAACCACCTTTCGAAACAGTGTGACAATCACAAAGCCAACCGCCGGCACCAGGATAAACCGGATCAGCCGCCCGTCCCGTCCAACCAACAGAAACGCCGCCATCACACAGTATATGGCTGCCGTCACCGCTGTCAGTGCACGGACCATCAGCCGTACCGATCCAATTCCTATATTCCTCTCTGTCCAATCCATACATCTCTGATAACTATTCTTCGTCATTCGATTCCTTTATTCCAATAGAAAGCTCTTCTAACTGCTTCTCATCGACTCTGGATGGTGCCTCTGTCATGAGGCAGGATGCATCCTTTACCTTCGGGAAGGCGATCACGTCACGGATGCTGTCCTGCTTTGCCATCAGCATAACAAGACGATCCAGACCATATGCCAGTCCTGCATGTGGAGGCACACCATACTTGAATGCATTCATCAGGAAACCAAACTGCTCATACGCAGACTCCTTGGTAAATCCAAGTGCCTCAAACATTCTCTCCTGAATGTCATCCTGATGGATACGGATGGAACCTCCACCGATCTCGGTACCATTTAACACGATATCGTAAGCTCTCGCACGAACCTTACCTGGCTCTGTCTCGAGAAGATCCAGATCCTCCTCCATCGGCATTGTAAACGGATGATGCATTGCCACATAGCGCTGCTCCTCCTCCGAATACTCAAACTGAGGGAACTCTGTTACCCAGAGGAATCGGTACTCGTTCTTGTCCAGCAGATCAAGCTGCTTTGCAAGCTCCAGACGCAGGTTACCGAGTACATCATAAACGACTTTATTCTTATCGGCTGCAAATAAGAGCAGATCTCCCGGCTGTCCGTCCATCTTCTGAACAAGTGCGGATAACTCGTCCTCTGTCATAAACTTGGCGAAGGAAGATTTATATGTGCCATCCTCATTCACACAAAGATATGCCAGACCCTTTGCACCGAAATCCTTTGCAAACTTCACAAGAGCATCGATCTTCTTGCGAGGCATGGATCCCTGTCCCTTTGCATTGATACCACGAACGGAGCCACCGTTTTCCAAAGCTCCGGTAAATACACCAAAGCCACAGCCTGCCACAACCTCAGACACATCGGTAAGCTCCATGCCAAAACGAAGATCCGGCTTGTCGCTTCCGAAGCGGTCCATTGCCTCCTGCCAGGTCATTCTCTGGATCGGCAGCTCAATGTCAATATCAAGGATCTCCTTGAACAGCTTCTGAAGAAGACGCTCATTGACATCCATAACATCATCCTCATCGACAAAGGAAAGCTCCATATCGATCTGTGTAAACTCCGGCTGTCTGTCTGCACGAAGATCCTCATCACGGAAGCATCTTGCAAGCTGGAAATAACGGTCATATCCGGAGCACATTAAAAGCTGCTTAAACAGCTGTGGTGACTGCGGAAGTGCATAGAAGCAGCCCGGATGCACACGGCTCGGCACCAGATAATCTCTGGCTCCCTCCGGCGTACTCTTATTGAGCATCGGTGTCTCGATCTCAAGGAATCCCTCATCCGCAAGAAACTGTCTTGTCAATGTCGCGATCTTACTTCTCATGATCAGATTTCTCTGAAGATCCGGACGACGAAGATCCAGATAACGGTACTTTAAACGAAGATCCTCCTTGGTCTTAATGTCCTCCTCGATCGGAAACGGTGGTGTCTGTGCCTCAGAAAGGACACGAAGCTTAGTTGCCACAACCTCAATCGCACCGGTTGGAAGGTTCTTGTTTATGCCACCCTCCCGTGCCACAACAGTACCAACGACAGCGATCACAAACTCGCTTCGAAGCTTATATGCCTTATCAAACAGCTCCTGTCCCAGCTTTTCCTCCTGAAAATTAATCTGAAGAAGTCCGCTGCGGTCGCGGAGATCCACAAAGATCAGTCCACCTGTGTTACGGGCTTTCTGTACCCATCCCATCACGGTAACCTCCTGTCCGATGTTTTCTTCACTCAATTCGGCACAGCGACAGGTACGCTTTAAGCCTCTCATTGATTCTGCCATGATAACCCTCCATTTATTAATTATTGTAAATTATAAACATTGTCCAACAGTCTGTTACAGACCATACCGTATAAGATAATACACCGAATCCCCAAAACATGCAAGCCAACGTTATTATTCCTGCATAATTTATCCGGCTAGATTCACATTTCTGTTATAATGCCTCCGCTTCCTTCACAAACAAAGGCAGATGTTCCTTCTGTAATGGCGATATCACTGTACACAGAGAGCGAAGCTTCTCCCCTGCCTCATTGTGGATCACCCGCTGAAATGCCAGAAAGCAGCGCATATCATAATCCTCGACCTCATCGATCATGATCTCCATCGCCGCAAAACGTTCAAAAGCCCTACGGTAACTTCTGTCGGTTGTCAGTGCACAGTACACATCGCAGATACGCAGAATGCGTGCCATCCACGGGATCTTATCACCCCGAAGGTTTTCCGGATAGCCGGTGCCATCCACATTTTCATGATGATAATAAACTGCCTGTGTGATCCCTGCCGGATATCCCTCTGCCATCAGCATATCGCAGCTGTGCGTCGGATGCATCCGCACGATCTTCATCCTCTCGATCGTCAGTGTCTCCTCACTGCCTGCCTCGTTCATATGCTTCATCACCCAAAGCTTGCCAATATCATGTAACAGGCCTGCCACAGCGATCTGACGGCAAAACGTCTCATCCTCGCCAAGTTCCTTCGCTACCTCCTGTGCAAGATTACTGACCTTCACACCATGGCTCATCTCGACATAGATATACTCTCTCATTTTACTGCTCAGGGAAGCACTCTCCATGACGAGCTGCTCCAGATAATCCTCTTCCATGTTCTAATCCCCCATACCATGTTCTTGTTTCCGCTTCAGCATCTCATCAATGCGGGAAATATAATCCGTCACACTCTTGACATTCTCCACACGGCTGACAATATGCCGTTTCCTGTCATAGCATTTCGTGCTCGCCCCGGCACCGAGTGCTGCAATACTCTGCATTTCTTCCATGATCAGAATATTGTACAGACATTCTTTCCCCTCGCGGGCAAAGCCGATATTCTCCTGTCCGGAGCTTCCGGCATAGCCTGCTGTATTCTTTTGCCGGTACATATAGTACGGCTGATATCCATTCTTCCTCGCAAAAGCAAGCCCCATCTGCATCATCTGTTCCATGCGGCGGGCACGCTCCTCCTCCGGGACAGCTCCCTCATCCAACAGTCGGCGCAGCCTTGATGCACGCTTGACCACCAGTGAATGGATCGTCACGCTGTCCGGATCAAGCGCCTTCATCTGTGCCAGAGTATCCGCAAAATCCTCCGGTGTCTCTCCCGGAAGCCCGATGATCAGATCCATGTTAATATTGTCGAAGCCACATTCTCTCGCCAGCGCAAACACCTGCTTTGTCTGTGCGACCGTATGCTGTCTGCCAATGCTTTGCAGCGTTTTATCCTGCATTGTCTGCGGATTCACCGAGATCCTCTCTACGCCAAAGCGTCTAAGTGCCATCAGCTTTTCCCTTGTAATGCTGTCCGGTCTTCCGGCCTCCACCGTGATCTCGTACGCATCCTGCACCGGAAAGTTCTCATACAGACAGATAAGCAACTCCTCGAGCTGTTCTGCCGATAATGTCGTCGGTGTGCCTCCCCCGATATACACAGAGGTCAGTTTCTTTCCTTTCTGCAGCTCTCCGCAGAAACGAATCTCCCTCTTCAGCGCCTCAAGATAATCCGGGATCAGACTGCCAAACTGCTCCATCGGATACGACGGAAACGAACAGTACAGACAGGTCGACGGACAAAACGGAATCCCCACATAAAGACTGTAGCCCTTATCATACTCTGCCTTCTGTAAAAGAGCTGCCTCCCTTGCGGCAATATCCAGACAAAGCTCTGCTTTCTCAGGGCTGCAGCAATACTCCTCTTTCATACTACGTCTAACGGTATCAAGAGGTTCATTCTGAAGAAGACGGTTCATCGGAATCTTTGTCGGTCTGACTCCTGTCATCGTTCCCCATACCGGAATACTTCTGAGCATTCCCTCCGGAAGTGTTTCTTCTTCCATTTCACAAAGTATCGTAAAAAGTAATTTCTTTAATTTATTTTTGTAATCCGTCCGATACGGATGGGTGGTCTTATCCACGTGCTTATGAAAGTCCTGCTCACCGCTGACTGTTACAGACCGTTCGCAGTATTTTCCACCGTTTAGAAGCCACACCGTGATCTTATCCTGTCCAAAAAAAGCGCCGACAAACAGTGCTGCATCTGCATCGGTCTGTGCCAGTGCTTTTAAACTGTTTTCATCCTGTTTCTCAAGGATCACCACACGGTTATGCTCCGCCGGGAAAAATCCAGTCACAAGCGCCTGTATTTCATAGTCGAAGTCCCGCTCCGACAAAACAATATCTATCATATTATTCTATTATTCCTCGATTTCTCATCATTTCTGACCGGACAGCCATATTCTCGTCTAACCCGCATACGGATTAAACATCTTCTCATCCCGGATCGTCGTCATCGCACCATGTCCCGGAAATACGCGGACTGCCTCCGGAAGCACCAGAAGACGTTCACGGACCGACTGCATCAGTGCCCGGTTACTGCCGGTCGGAAAGTCCGTTCTTCCAACGGACTCCTGAAACAGCGTATCCCCGGAGAACAACATGCATGCATTCGGAAAATAGAAGCACATTCCGCCACTTGTGTGTCCCGGTGTCAGGATACAGCGCATCGTCTCACCTAAAAGCTCAAGCTCCTGTCCGTCATCCAACCAGACATCTGCCTTCAGACTGACGTTATCTCCCATCATCACCGATACATTCTTCTGCGGATCTGCTAACAGCTCTTCCTCTTTTCCGGAGGCATAGATCTTTGTCTGAAATCTGCGGCGCACCTCATCTGCTGCCGTAATATGATCAAAATGTCCATGTGTCAGAAGGATCCCTACTACCTTTAACTGCTTTTTAAGAACATGTCTCTCGATCGTATCCGCCTCATAGCCCGGATCAATGATCAGACACTCCTTCGTATCCTCACGATATAAAAAGTAGCAGTTAGTCTGGATCGGTCCCACCATTCTGGAATCACATTTTAATAAGCTCATCTCTTTCCTCATTTCTTTCTTTATGAACGGCTTCTCTGAATATCTGTTACACTCGGCACGTTGCGCAGCTTCTTGATCAGCTCATTTAACGCTTCCACACCACGGATCGCAAAGCTGACATTGATCGTCGCAATGCCCTGCTTACTTGTTCTTGTATTCATTGCCTTCACATCAATCTTATTCTCTGTCAGAATCTTCGTGATATCCATCAGAATACCCATACGGTCATATGCGTAGATCACGATCTCTGCATCGTAATCCTCGTCGGCAGAGCCCTGGGAATCCACACTCCACTCAGCTTCAATAATACGCTGGCGATCTGCCTCGGACAGATTCATCATATTAACACAGTCTGTACGATGAATGGAAACACCTCGTCCTCTCGTCACAAAGCCTATGATCTCATCTCCCGGCACCGGACTGCAGCACTTTGAAAAACGAACCGATACATCAGACAGGCCGGCAACCACAATACCACTCTTTGATTTGACCGCTGCTGCCGGACGGGATACCCCGGCATTCTCAGTACTCTTTGCCACCGCATCCAGAATCTCCTGATCGGTTGTATGCTTTGGATTCTTCTTGTCATATGCATTCTGAAGGCGATTAACAATCTGTCCCTCCTTCAGTCCACCGTGACCCAGCGCAGCCAGCACAGAATCCCAGTCTCTGAAACCGTATTTCTTCATACAGTAATCGGTATATTCCGTTTTCAAAAGATCGGACAATAAAACGCCCTGCGCCTTACAGTAATTAGCAAGAAGCTCCTTGCCCCGTACAATATTTTCCTCTTTAAACTGCGAACGGAACCACTGATTGATCTTGTTCTTCGCCTGCGGACTCTTCACAAGAGCCAGCCAGTCACGGCTCGGTCCCTTCGAATTCTGCGAGGTCATGATCTCGACACGATCACCATTCTGAATCTTATAATCAATCGGTACAAGGTTTCCGTTGACTCTCGCACCAACCATTCTGTTGCCGACAGCACTGTGCACCGCATAGGCAAAATCGATCGTTGTAGAGCCTGCCGGCAGGTTCTTGACATCGCCATCCTTCGTAAAGCAGTATACATGATCGGAAAACAGATCAAGATCACTTTTTAAGAGACTTAAAAACTCTTTATTATCGGACATGTCTCTCTGCCATTCCAGAATACGGCGCAGCCATGCAAGCTTCTCCTCCTCATTGTCGCGGTCTCTGCTTCCATACTGATTCTCTTTGTATTTCCAATGCGCAGCGATACCATATTCAGCGGTACGGTGCATCTCATAGGTACGGATCTGAATCTCAAACGGCTGTCCCATTGAACCGATCAGTGTCGTATGAAGCGACTGATAATTGTTCGGCTTCGGCATCGAAATATAATCCTTAAAATGACCCGGGATCGGCTTGTAGATCTCATGGATCACACCGAGTGCCGTATAGCAGTCACGTTCTGTCTCAACGATAATACGCACGGCAAACAGGTCATAGATCTGATCCAGCCTCTTGTTCTGTGTGACCATCTTCTTATAGACACTGAAATAATGTTTGGCACGTCCATCGATCGTTGCCTTGATACCCGCCTCCTCAATATGATGGCTGACCTCGTTAACGATCTTGCGGATCAGGATATCGCGCTGTTCCTTGCCATTGGCAATGCTTGATACAAGCTGGTTATACATCTCCGGCTCAAGATACTTAAACGCCAGGTCGTCTAACTCTACCTTTACTTTGGAAATTCCGAGACGGTCTGCGATCGGTGCATAAATATCAAGAGTCTCTCTGGACTTTTCCTTTTGTTTCTTCGGCGTCTGGTACTGCATCGTACGCATATTATGAAGACGGTCTGCCAGCTTGATCAGGATAACGCGGATATCCTTTGCCATGGCAAGAAACATCTTACGCAGATTCTCCGCCTGTACCTCGACCTTGTCCGCCACATAATCGAGCTGTGTCAGCTTTGTAACACCGTCCACCAGAAGTGCTACCTCATCTCCAAACTCAGCCGCCAGCTCCTCGCTGGTCATGACGGTATCCTCCACCACATCATGAAGCATACCTGCCACGATCGTTTCCTTATCTAACTCCAACTCTGCCAGGATAATGCAGACACACACCGGATGAATGATATACGGCTCTCCTGACTTACGAAGCTGCCCGTCATGTGCTTTATAGGCGATCCGGTACGCCTTCTCGATCATGGAAATATCATCGGAGGGATGATACTTTCTGATCATCTTAATCAGCTTTTCATACAATACCTGTGGCTCTGTAAAATCCTCCGGTATTGTGCTTGTGGCAAGTTCTCCATTATCAATTTTAATTTCAGGTCCGTTTTTATCCATATTAGGTCACTCCATTCTGCATCTGAATCTATCGGTTTTCCTCGTATCCTTTATCATGATTTATCAGGGGACAGTATACGTCCACGCCGATTTCGCCTGCCCCACAATGGTATCAATATCCCACCTCTTCTCACTTCTGGTAATACTGTTCGGATCATTTATCATCAGCTTTCCGTCATCGGTCAGCCCCGTCAGTACAATAAAATGACCGGTCGTTGTGAAATCACCCGGTTTCATGCTGCAGATCACCGGCTGTCCCTTTTTCAGGACAGATCTTAACGAATCTGCCCCCACCGATACAGATTCTGACTTCAGCCCCAGCTTTCTGGCTCCGGTGGACATTAACGACCATGCCGTTCCGGAAGCAACCGTACAGTAATTATTCTCCACACTAAACTCTGCCACCGCATCCGGTGATTTGGAGGTATCCTTTAACAGACCTGCCACTACCATGGAAAGACAGGTGGGACCACAGCCGTTGATACCGATATTATCATTTCCATAGGTAAGATATCCCCATCGCTCATCCCACTGCTGAAAGCGCGGGATCCCATTCTCGGCAGAATCCAGTTCCTCCTTCGTCACACTTCCCGATGGCTTGATGTCTGACTTGTGCTTTGGATAATTCTCTACAAACTCCAGTGCATCCGGATTGTTCGATGCAAGCTTTAACATGCTTTCGCTGTACTCATAGAGGTTGAGCAGGATATTTTCCACCTGCGGGTATTCTGATCTCATCTCCTCAAGCTTGGCAGCGTACTTCTCAAAGCCCTCCGGGATCGAATATTCCGGTGCTGCCTCCGTCGGCTTGATGGTCGCCTCTACCTGCTTGTTCTTCTGACTTGAGCCGCCCTGTACAGTCCTTACACCAAGCCGGATGAGCCCAACCAAAAGAAGCAGGATCAACACTCCTGCCACACCAACTATGGTTCTGGCGATCATTACCTTTCTGCGGCGTTCTCTGCGGCGTTTCAGCCGATGAAGATAACGCCTGTATTCTCTTTCTTCCTCTTCGGTTCTTTCCCTGCTCATCGCTTGTCCCCCTCTCCTTTACAGCTCACAGTCTATATCCATCAGCCGTCTCATCAGGGTCTCAAATTCCTGCTCATCAATTTTGTCATCCTCCAGCCGGTCCGTGATAAGCTCTTCAAGCTCATCCCAGGAATACTGGCTTTTCCCTGCTTCCAGACGATCAAGTTCTTTGTCCCAATTCTGGTACTCTGACATATACATCCTCCGTTCTTTTTCATCAATATACTCATGTAACATAATATAATAATTCGCTCTTTCCTGTCAATCTCCGGTTGCCAGCAGTTCCTCCACCAGCTGCATAGTTCTCTGTGTCGAGTGACCATCAAGTGCATCTAAAAACAGTCTCTGAAACTGCGTCTTTGTCATTGCCGGGGATGTCTCTTCTGTCGGATCATCAAGAAGCCCCGCCGCAGCTTTTATAAGTGCCTCCATATCCGAAATGATCTTTCCCGGCGCAAATGCCGCAAATTCAAAATAGAGATCTCTTTTCTCCAGATATTCCTGCAGATCAAACGTATAAAATAAAATAGGAATATTCAAAAGCACCGCCTCAAAAATAACCGAGCTGTAATCCGTGATCAGCACCGATGTGATAAAGAGCAGATCATTGATATTCTCTTCTCTCGAAAGATCAAGCACCCTGTCCTGATATTCCTCCGGGATCTCACAGCAGTCTCTGACAAACGGATGATTCTTGAGGATCAGCACACTTTCCTGCGGAAGCTCTCTCATCAGTTTCTCCACAGAAAACTTCTCCCACGGATAATAGGCTGTCTTATTACCGCTTCCCCGGAAGGTCGGTGCAAATAAAATGACCTTCTTATCCCGGCAGACCGGATAGCGTGTATAAAGTGCCTCCCGGATCTGTTCCCGATATGCTGTATCGAAAAAGACATCCGTCCGCGGAACTCCGACCGGCCGCACACAGCGCTCATCGATACCAAAGGCCTCGCTGTAAAAAGGAACAACACCACTGCTGCTCGCAAGCGCTGCCGTATAGCTGCGGTGATTCCTTGACGACTGCGTCAGGTGATCCACAACGCCAAGCTCTGATAAACCAAACAGCTTAAATGCTCCACAAGCATGCCACATCTGCAGGATCTGTGTCTCCGGACGCATAGTCAGTGCATGAAGCTGTGGCACAAAGTCCTCCAGAATAATGAGCTTTGCCTCCGCCACCATTTCTGCACATTCCCGTATCTGCTTTCTGCTCAGCTTATGAACCGGCGTCTCTGTTAAAAATTCCCGGTAGGAAAGTCCCTTTTCCCGCACACAGGCACGAATGCGGTCCAAATTACCACCATTTTCCACACGCCGCTCCGACAAAAACAAAATCCCCTTTGTCTGCGGCACTTTGCGACAGGCATGTTCATAGCATTTTTTAAAATAACCGGTCTTATACTCCCTCACACTATAGCCGTAACCGGTCAGGTCATGAACCAGACCATGTGCATGATAGATCACGGCACTCTTCCCGTGGCGGCCGGCTGCTGCCTCATGCAGCGGATGAAGTCCTTTCACCGCCAGCACACCATCCAAAAGCCAGACCGGAAGAAGCAGTGTGCAGATTCCGTAAAGCACCACCGAACCCGCTTTCTGAAGAATATTCTTCGAATACTGCTGCCGGATAAACAGTTCTCCCGGCAGATCAAACGATGCCGGCTCATAGCTCCATAAGGACTCCGGTTCACAAAACGCCAAAGAAAGCTTCACCCGTTCTGAAGGCTCCGGAAACTTTTCAAAAAAAACATACGAAAGATCCACCGAAACCTTGGAAAGATACTGTCTTTCCTGACCATTTTCCTGCTGATTCCCGGCTACAACTGGAAAATACCGTCTGCCACAGCCCGCATCAAATACAAGCGATCCCCGAAGCTTCGGTTCCGTATGCGACCGGCTCGTCCGGCATTCAATCTCGATTTCTAATATCTTATTCTCTTTATCTACATGATGTTTTGTGATCTGCACATTCATTGCTATGATTTCCTCCACGTCAGACTATATTTATATAGTGTATCACAAATGGCTGGTATTTCATATTACTTTTGAAATACCAGCCATCAAAAACAGTAGGATTATTTTATTTCTTTGTCAGTTTCGTCACATAGCTGACAGGCAGGGCGCATACTCTGTCTACACGCTGCTCTGCACTGTAGAAGGATACTGATTCAAACACAATATAGATACGGTTTCCACTGATCGTGATCTCCTCGTTCATGGTCGGAACAGCAACGGTGCTGCGAACCTTTCCAAGAGAGATAATACCCTTGGATGCCTTTTTCAGATTTGGCTTATACACATCCAGCTGATGCATGTAACCACGCTTCTTCGGATCTGTCTGACAGGATCTGGAAACGATCAGTCTGCCATTGGAAGAAAATGCGATTCCCTGTACACGCGTCGGCATGGAAATAGTCTTAAGCGGTGTCAGTTCCGGCTTTGATCCCTTCTTGGAAATCTTATAGCTTACCAGATATCCCGGCTTTAGCTCATCATAGGATGCAACCCAGAGAAGTTTTTTGTAATAAGTTACCGTAGCTGCCTGCTGTGGCAGTGTGATCTCTACGCCATAGGAGGAAAGTTCCAAATAAGGTGCTTCCTCATCCAGGGCTTTCTTGATCGTCTTAAAAGGGATACTGCGCAGTGTTTTTGCCTGCGTGATCCAGAGATTCTTGCCATCAAATGCAATACCGCCGGCATGCGATTTATTTGGTAGAATGATGGTAGTAACAAGCTCCTTGTCATCCTTTGTCAAAACGTAAACAACGGAGTTTTCCTCCCCCCGTCCGTCATACGCCGTCACGAAGAAATAAGACTTCGCTAACGTGATTCCCTGTGGAACCATTGTTCCACAGCCAAATTCTGCCACATTTGTATTGAGCATACCCGGAATTGCAAAGCTCTTTGCATAGTCAAGCTTTTTGCTGAAGTCTTTGTTCTTTTTGCAGGCCGCAGACTTCTTAAATAATGATTTACTCTTGTAAAGCTTTGGCTGGGTGCTTGTCGCACTGACCTCCATTGGGATTCCGGTCTTTTCTATGGACGCCTTGCTCTCATAGACCATTCCGTTATAAACGTTGTTACGATATGCTGTTACATAATATTTATAAATCTGATTGTTCTCCAGATTTGTATGGATAAACTTCTTATTGGACTTTCCTTCCAGCGTTGTCAACAGCACATACTGGTCATTCTGGTTGATGTATACATGATAACCGTTTGCGCCCGTTACAGCTGGCCAGGTCAGTCGTACTCGCTGATTACCACCTTTGATCGTAACCGTCGGCGCTGCCGGCAGAGAACAGGTAAATACTGCCGGTGACTCCTCACCGACATTTGCTTCCGTTCCTGCATATGCCACGATCTTATACTGATATGTCTTACCGGCACTCAGCGTGGTATCCTTATATTCACCGGTTGATGCAACACCGATCTTTTTGAAGTTTCCACCGGTTCCGGCACGATAAATGATATATCCTGTCGCAGACGGAATATCTGTCCAGCGAAGCATAACGCTTGTCGTTGTATTGTCGGAAATCGTAAAGTTCTCAACCTTCTCCGGCTTCGTAAATACCTGTGATGATACAACAAAATCGCTTCGACATGCGGTCTGATCGTTGACTGCGTAAAATGCAAAATAATACTCTTCACCGGCAGCAAGACCTGCAACCTGAATACTCGTTCCGGTTGTCACCGTATAGAAATCGTATTTTTCCTGCACTGTATCATACTTATAAACATAGTAACTTGTTGCATTCGGCACAGCCGACCACTGATACGCAATGGAATACTTGGTGATCTCTACGGCTGTCACTGCAGACATCACGATATTCGGATCAACTGTCACTGCCGCTCCGGATACAACGATTGTCGAGGTATCCTGCGGTCCTGTAGCCGCCTTTGCCTTCTCCGTCTGCCAGATTGCCGCAGACGATGTGATCTGCAGCATAAATAAAAGAACTGCCAGACCAAACGCCAATGTCTTGTAGTTTCTGATTTTCTTCATTTCATCCTCATTTCTGTACTGTATATTTTCCCCCTGACAAGACCGCCACAGTACAGGCAGTCTCTAAAACTTTCAGCCTAATATATCCAGAATACGCCCACAGGCGTCTCCTTTCATATTATCGTATTGAAATTTGACAAAATTTTGTCGTTTTGGTAAATTATCACAATTATTTTGCAAAAGCTCATACAATTCTGTCTGTGTATGCGCGATCTGCCCCGGCATCATGTTCTCATAATCAAAATAAAAGCCTCGGTCATATTCTGCAAGATCATACGCAAATAACAGGATCGGCTTGTCTAACAATGCATATTCCACCACCGAAGAGGAATAATCTGTGATAAACAGATCGGATACCAGATACAGATCTGTAATATCATTATAGTCTGTCATGTTATAGCAATATTTATTCTGTGGCAGATTTTCGACCGGAAATTTCGGATGCATGCGGATCAGTATGACCCATTCATCTCCAAGGATCTGATGGATCCGCTCTGCATCAAACCGATCCATGATCTGCCGGTTCTCCTCATCTGTTCTGCGAAATGTCGGCGCATAAAGTAAAATCTTCTTACTCGCAAGCTCCGGATATTTCTGATAAAAGCTGCTCTTCCTCTGACAGATCCTCTCCTCATCAAAATAAATATCTGTCACCGGAATCCCGGTCGGATAAATCCTCTCCGGCGGCACGGCAAACGCTTCCTCATAAAACGGCTTTACAGCCTGTGAGGTCACAAACAGATGTGTGATCTTCCGATTGGCACTTCTCACAACCTCTGCCACCTTCGGATCTGTCTCCGTAGAAAGTCCGAACCGCTTAAATGCTCCGGCTCCATGCCAGAGCTGCACAAACTGTGTATCACGCTTTGTTGTTCTCATATAACATAACGGAAGAAAATTATCATTCAGAAAAACCTTTCCCGCCCGCGCCATATGACAGGGATACACCACGAAAAACAAAAACGCATCATGAATACATCCCCACAACGATTTGCGCATTCCACTGTCCGGATTACGGAACAGATCTCTCTTGGCAAACGCTTCGCAGACATCGCCTGCTTTCCCTGAATATGCATTTTGTATTTCCTTTAAATTGCCATTGATTCCATGATTGTGACCATTCCACAGAATGATCCTGTGCGGATCCGGTTCGCAAAAAATGCTGCATATATTATAAACCCATGCAAATATCAAATAACCTATTGTTTTCATATCAGTCTTCTTTTCTTTCTAAAGGCAGGCAGCTTGCTCGTTCCACCCAAAAACCGCCTGACACAAACATTCTTTTTTATTATACCAAATAACCTTACAAATACAAGTCACCGATTTTTCTTTGAAACATAAATTATCTGTAGCAGAAAATAAACTTCCGGAGGGTATCCCATGCAGCGAGTCGCATCACTTATTCATCTTCCTGCCGCACGCAGTCTGAATCTGACCGGTAAAGGAATCGGTATTGCCGTATTTGATACCGGAATCGGCAGGCATCCGGATCTGACACTGCAAGACAGCCGTCTAAAAGCCTTTGTGGATACCGTAAACCATCGTCCGGACTTTTATGATGACAACGGACATGGCACGCATATTACAGGAATCATCGCCGGAAACGGCAACGCCAGCCGAAAACGCTACGAGGGCATCGCTCCGGACAGCCATTTTGTCATGATCAAGATTCTCAACCAGAAGGGGGAGGGCAACATCGAAGATGTTCTTTCCGGAATCCGCTGGCTGCTCGCTCATTACAGACAATATAATATCCGGATCGTCAATATCTCTGTCGGAAGCAGCCGGGGCAGACATTTTGATGAAAATTCCCCTCTCGTCCGCGGCGTGGAAGCCCTCTGGGAGGAGGGGCTTGTCGTCCTGACTGCCGCCGGCAACCACGGTCCCTCTCCGCACAGCATCGGTGCTCCCGGCAACAGCCGCAAGATCATCACCGTCGGCGCCTCCGATGTAATGCAGACCGGCAACGGCAGAGATTATTCCGGGCGCGGTCCGACCGAAAGCTGTATCAAAAAGCCGGATATCGTTGCACCCGGTTCTAACATTATCAGCTGCCAGCCAATGCATACCTACTCTGCCCGCCTCTACGGCAGTTCCTATGACAGCATGTCCACAGGCAGGCTCTATCAGAGCCGCAGCGGTACCTCCATGTCAACGCCGGTTGTCAGCGGATGCATTGCTCTTCTTCTGCAGCAACGTCCATATCTTTCCAACCGTGAGGTCAAATTCCAGCTCAAAAAAACAGCAGTCGATCTCGGTTATGATCATTCCCGCCAGGGCTGGGGACTGATCCGGCTCGACCGCCTGCTGTATCTGTAAGCTGCTGTTTTAATTTATCCACTTTATTTTCGTAGAAAACGGTCAACCGTGTCGACAAATTCTCCCATTTGATTTTTGGAAAGCTGCGCATCAGCTCCCAGCGCATCTCCCTTCCTTCTCATGTCATCATTGATCAGCGAGGAGAAAATGATGATCGGAATCTCCTTTAACTCCGGATCCTCCTTCATCAGCTTCACCAGCCTGTGCCCATCCATCTGCGGCATCTCAATGTCTGTCACAACACACTGCACATGCTGCCGTAAGGTACCTTCCTTCTTATACTGCTGCAATAGGTTCCACATCTCCAAACCGTTATTTAACGGAATCACATTGACATATCCTGCCTTCGTCAGCGTATCATAGATCAGCATACTGAGCAGTCTGGAATCCTCTGCAAAAAGGATCGGAGCATGATTGGTCTCTCTGTTTTCCAGATTACCGGCTCCATGCATCGTCATTCCGATATCCGGTGCGATCTCTGCAACGATTGCCTCAAAATCCAGGATCAGCACAAGCTTTCCATCCAGATTCACAATACCGGTGATCATACTCTTCGACGAATTGCAGATCATACTGTCCGGCTGGATGATCTGTCCCCAGTTCACACGATGGATTCCCACCACACCATGCACATGAAAGCCGGTATTTACCATATTAAAATTGGTGATCAGAAACATATCCTGCGTTGGCTCATCCATCTGTTCCTTCATACCAAGTGCTCTTGCCAGATTCACCACTGTGATCGTCTCTCCACGGGTGCTGAATGCTCCCTCCACGTTCGGATGACTGTTCGGGATCGGTGTCAGCTCCTGACAAGTAATGATCTCCCGGATCTTTGCCACATTGATTCCATAGTAATTTCCGCCCACCATAAATTCCAGGATCTCAAGCTCATTTGTTCCGCTCTCTAATAAAATATTTGTATCCATTATCTTCCTCCATTATAGATTCCGTTCTATATATCTTTCCTTCCATTTTACAATAGCAACATTTCTTTTTCAAGACACTTTTGACTTCTCACCCGATATCGGATACAATAGAGCAGAATTTGCACCATAGCAGATATCTTATTTTGATAAAATACCACAGGAGGATTTTCCTATGAATAATATTATCTTGATCGGCATGCCGGGCTGCGGCAAAAGCACGATCGGCGTTGTCCTTGCTAAAAATCTTGGTTTTCGCTTTATTGACAGCGATCTGCTGATTCAGGAGCAGGAGCACCGTCTCCTTCATGAAATCATTGAACAGGACGGACTTGACGGCTTTAACCGGATTGAAAATCAGGTCAATGCTTCAATTGATACCGACTCATCCGTTATTGCAACCGGCGGAAGTGTTGTTTACGGTCATGAAGCAATGGCACATTTAAAGGAGATCGGAACCGTTCTCTACCTGAAACTTCCTGAGACGGAGCTTCAGAAACGTCTCGGCGACTTAAACCAGCGCGGTGTTGCGATCAAGGAGGGACAGAGTCTTCATTCTCTTTATCAGGAACGAATCCCTCTCTACGAAAAATATGCCGACATCACGATCGACTGTTCCGGCAGAGAGATCCGCGACTGTGTTTCCGAGATCAACAGGTTGCTTAGAAGCACCACGGACATTCTATAATATCTGCCATAAAATATCAATTTGCTTTGATCGTTACAATTATTTGAAACAAACACCTGCGTTAATCAAAAAAGCCTGTAAAGATTCATTATTAAAATCTCTACAGGCTTTCTTCATCCTGATACCTTCAAAACTGTATACCGATTATAACATCTTCACGCCGCTTTTGCAACCAGCTCTCCGTTTCTTTTGGATAAGCCTTCGACCTATTAGTGACAGTC